>DAIQAW010000049.1:0-6939 GCA_036781465.1 Candidatus Aquirickettsiella sp. | reverse complement strand
ATATAAAACCTGATAATATTCTCATAGATAAGAATGGCAATCTTTCATTATCAGATTTTGGCTGCGCGCGTTACACTGAAGAACCTATTGAACAACCTGGCCTGGTGACTTATCTTTCACCAGAATTACTTAAAATATATACGAATATGGATGAGATACTCAGCAGCGACCCGGGTAAATCTGATATTTGGTCGTTAGGAGTGACTTTGAAATCCGTGTTAACAGGAACATGCCCTATAGAATCTCATAATCAAGCAGCAATAGACGCTATGAATTCTATGTCTAGAAAGACTAATGGTTATTTTATAAGAGAAATTAAACCGACGCCAGTAGCAAACCAGGAAGTTTATACTGAAGAGTTAGCAGAGTGGGTAGCAGACCTAAAGTTAGACTGGGAGATAGAACAAGAGCCTTTGCAAATTAAAGAATTTAGAACAAAAGTCGATGCATATCTCCAATCTGAGACTTGCAAAAACCTTGAAAGTAAAAAAATTATCGAAAACCTTTGTCAAAATTTATCTCATGCTAAAATAGATAAGAGTGTCGTTCTTGGCCATTTAACATCAAGCATGTTATTACCTGAAGAACAACGTCCCACGGCTAAAAACTTAAGTGAAACAATGGATAAGCTAGCGCATTATTTTCCTTATGACCCAAAAAAAAATTTTGAGTTTGTAAAAAAAATGATAGTGGAGAAAGATGTTTCATCTTTGACTTGCCAGAAAGAAAATAAATACTCACAAACACAAGAAAATCTTATATTATCTTCTAAGCGAGAAGCGCATAAAGAATTACTAGACCAAACTAGTAGAAATGGAACCATAAATAAAGTAAAAACAAAAGTAGAGAATAATCAATCGACACAAACACAGGTAACTCCTAAACTATCTTCTAATCGAGCAACACATAAAGAATTATTAGACAAAGCACAAGGAGTAACATCTGTATCGAGTTTTTTATACTCACATACTACACAAAAAAACAAAACAGAAAAAAATAAATTCGAAATGGATAAGAAAAATCCAATAATGACAATAAAAAAAAATACTAAGCAATAAATATTGCTTTTCACCTTAGTAGGAGACTACTTATGCCTAATTCAAACAATCAAGACCAAGCTATAAATTTTTCTGCAAGTCATGACCAAGTAAGCATACTAGCTGATATGGCTTCGAAATATAAAGAACTACATAGAATTATACCGAAATTAGAAAACTTAGAGAATCCTCCGAGCAATTTTAAAAAACTTTTGCCTGAAGAATTGCAGCAACTTTCTGAAGAATTAAAGAAACAATACAATGAGTTGGATGAAACGAAAAAAGAAATAAGTAATTTGGTAAAATATGCTAGACAAATAGTTAGTGACCTGCAGGAATGCGCTAAAAAATTCAGCGCTATTCACCCACATACTCCTAATGAAAAATTAAAACACGCTACGTTATTATTAGCTAATAATAAACCTTTAACTGCAAATGAAAAATATAGGTTTAAGGAAATAGAAGACGCTTTAAGTAACACTTGCATTATTAAATCTGCTGGTGATGAAACCGTAAAATTTCAACTCGGTATTCTTGGCTATGCAAGAGATAGTAACAAGATCACTGAGTCTGAATTTAATTACTTAGTTGTACCACGATTAAAAGACAACAACTTATTAGATTCTTATAGACTACGAGTAGAAAAGGATATGATTCTTAAGCGAACTCCATTAGAAATATGCCAAGCCCTAGACAAAGACCTCTCTAACGATGATGATTATGCAGCTTCTAAAAATCTCTTCGAACATCGTCTAAATGGGATAAACTATGAATTAAGCTTACACAATTGCAATAGTCAATCGCCTAGAGATGTGGCCCAACTTAAGCAAGAATTGGAAATGCTCGCCCAGGACAGTACCCACGCATCGATTCAAAATTTCGAAAACCTTCCTTATCCAGAAGCACCCACTGACTCTTTTGAATTGAACTCAGAACAACCTTCTAATGAACGTCCAATAAATATAAATCATACTGAAGAATACAAAGAAAAATCAGAATTTGTGTCAATTATGGAAAAACTCATTCCAGAAAAGAAAAAAAATGTAATACTCATAGACACAGTCCAGCCCATATCTCTTGAAACAATTATGCAGGCCAGTTTGGAAAGATCAAGTTTACAGTCGGAAAATGAAATATTTAAGCTTAATTATAAAACCATAAATAAAATACATGAAGCTTCTACGTTAGCACTTCATAAGATACAAGAACAATTTACAAAATCATATTCAACAGATGGATCTGATATTTATAAAGAGATGATGCGTAGTGGTGATGCTTCTAATAAAGACCGTGCTGAAAACTTGAAAAAAACAGAACCTTGCAAATTGACTGGTGAAAAATTGGTCAATGAATATTATAGGTTTGGAAAAGGTTATTTAGAAGATAAAATAAAAAAAATAGAAGAACAGAAAAATACTTTAGAATATAATAAAAAAAATAAATTTGCTGAATTTGATAAAAGTAGACAGCAATACCGCGATTTAAATACTCATGAAATAAGAAATAAACGCGAACAAATCTATATAACTCAGAAAAAAAAATTAGATACAGAACTTGAGGTACTAAAGAAGCAACAAGCCTTATGGTTGGGCAAGAAAACATTTACCCGATGTGTAGAAAAAAACGGAAAAATTAAGCAAGAAGAAATACCCTTTCCAGAAAAAGAATTACAATCTAGAGATTATGTTTTAAATTTTAATCCTAACCTTGCATCCGAAGGTAAAACAAGCAATGTTTATCAGGATGGTGTGTATCTGGTATCAAATAAAAAAGCTGAATCAAGCAATATCCCTCAAATTTCAAGTCGTCGAGCCCCATATAAAAATTGTATATCGGGGCTAACCGCACCCTCATCCAATTTATATAATATATCAAATAAAAAACAAGAAAATCATAAACAGGCTGTGGGTATGACATTGAAATCATAACTGCAAAATCTTTTTTGTAAACACAAGCGGGAAAAGATAACTAGCGGGAGATAAAGCGTAGTCGTAGTGGAGCGGCAAATATCAAAAATTCAAGTGCAATGAGTATACTAGGTGTAAAATTATCCAGGCATACACACCCGCCATTAAATCATCTACCATGACACCTAGTCCACCCGGCATTTTTCGATCTATCCAAGCGATAGGCCAAGGTTTCACAATATCAAACAACCGAAATAAAACAAAACCAATCGCAATCCATAACCAACCTTTTGGAGCGGCAAACATAGTCAACCCAAATCCACATATTTCATCCCAAACTATTCCTGAATAATCATGAACGCCAATCCCTCGTTCAGTCACATCACAAATCCAAACACCCATCAGAGTGGCAAATAACAAAATCAATCCGTAGTTAACTAACGAAAAAGATTGTATTAAATAATACAATGGAATAGCCACTAAGGTTCCACAAGTTCCTGGCGCAAAAGGAGATAATCCAGCACCAAAACCAAAAGCGATTAAGTAAATAGGATGGCTAAACACCTTGCGGACTAGATCCTTTTGCATAATTTGTCTCATAACATTCTATAGAAAAAACGATTATATACTGACAAGAAGCTAAGACGCGAACACATATTATCTAAATACTTTTCAAATAAAATGCTGATATCCTAATTTATCTATATTGAAAACTGATCCTTTTTTATCCAGCAAAATTAAACTTGGCTCTTTTTTAATACTTCCTATACAGGTATAGGGTGTATTTAATGCGAGTAAATGTATTTGCAATTCTCTTTCATGCGACTCAGGCACAGTAAAACATAGCTCATAATCATCTCCAGAATTTAAAGCCAATTGCCATGCCTTGTCAGATGGCAAAGCTCGCAGACTCTCCGATAAAGGAAGTTTTTCTAATTGAAGCAGCGCACCTACTTGATTCATCGATAAAATATGATTCAAATCAGCGGCTAGTCCATCTGAAACATCAATAGCACTACTTGCAATATCACGTAATGCATGGCCTATCTCGACGCGGGGAACAGGTCGATTTAAACGTTGCATGGCAAAAAAAATCTGAGAAGATGATAATCCAAAACAATTTTTTTTATGGATTGATTCGAGGGCCAAACCTGCATCACCTAAAGTTCCTGTCACATAAATGCGATCACCTACTTTTGCACCGACACGGCCTAAAGCTTTACCTGGTGGAATAAACCCCAACACTTGAAACGTAATGGTTAAAGGTCCTTGTGTTATATCTCCTCCCACCAGTTGCAATTGAAAATCTTGCATCAAAGGAAAAAAACCTTCAGTAAATTTTTTGAGCCAGATTTCATTGGTGTTAGGTAATGTCAGTGCCAGTAATGCCCATGCAGGCTCAGCACCCATTGCAGCAAGATCACTTAAATTAACTGCTAATGCTTTATATCCAATATCCCCAGGTGAAGTATTTTCAGGAAAATGTCGACCGGATACTAATGTGTCGGTACTCACTACCAATTGTTGATCAAATGGCACTTGCAATATAGCAGCATCGTCGCCTATGCCTAAAATAACATCTTTACGATGTTTCGTTGGTGAATTAAAAAAACGTTGAATTAAATCAAATTCATTTAATGACATAAGAGATTAGAAATTATTGATCCTTGTATACTTTCGCACTTGAATTTTTATGTTGCCGCCTCATACCTAATTTGCAATCCACTTGCATCACATTTTGCTCGCTTTATTCTTGCGATGTCTTCCCCAAAATCCCTTTACTGTGAGTGTATTCCAAAGAACGATTTTTTTTTGCTAGAAGGTTTAAAATACCATTTATATATTTATAACTATCGGTGGCACCAAACATCTTAGCTAATTCGATAGACTCGTTTATTACAACTTTATAAGGGACTTCTGGGCATTCAAGCATTTCATAAGTACCCAATCTCAAAATAGCCAACTCTACTAATCCTAATTCTTTAAGTGGACGGTCTAAAAATGCTTGTAAATGATTATCTAACGACTCTTGATCCTTTAAAACTCCTTGAACTAGCAAAAGGAAATAAGCAGTATCCACACTCACCATTTCCTCTTGAGCCAAAAATTTTTCTTGAATACCAGAAAATTTTTCTCGGGTTAAATGCCATTGATAAATGGCTTGCATAGCAAAACGACGTGCGCGTTGTTTTGCCTTAAAATTATTTTTTTTCGATTTCAGTATCATGAGTTTGTTTTTTATTCGCAGAAATATCTTGTTTTAATTGTTCAATCGCCTGATTAAATGCTTGTATATCCTGAAAACTTCGATATACCGATGCAAATCGTACGTAGGCAACGGGATCTAAATCACATAGTTCTTCCATCACCCACTCACCAATTTGTCTTGAAGAAATTTCACGTTCACCTATTGCGCGTAATTTTTTTATTAAGCGCACAATAATTGCCTCAACTTGCTCGCTGGAAATAGGTCTTTTTTCTAGGGCTTTAAGCATGCCTGCTCTTAATTTTTCCTGATCAAAGGCACTCCGTGTATTATCACGTTTGACCACGCGTGGTAGTCCTAGCTCAGCTGATTCAAAACTGCTAAAACGTTCATTACATTGTAAACACTCTCGCCGACGCCGCACCTGTTGACCATCACTACTTAAACGAGAATCGATCACTTTGGTATCTGCTTCATTACAAAAAGGACAATACATCATTGTATCTCTAAAAGAACATTTCTGAACTTAGGGGAAGTATACTGGAAATTGCTGGCATAATGCCATGACTTGTTTCCTAATTTTATCTATGCACGTAGGGTCTTTTAGATTATCAAGGACATCACAAATCCAATTAGCCACGTTCCCCACCTCTTTTTCTTTTAAACCTCGAGTAGTTATAGCCGGTGTACCTATCCGTAAACCGCTAGTTACAAACGGTGAGCGTGGATCATTCGGAAGCATATTCTTATTTAAAGTAATATATGCCTTTTCCAATATCTCCTCAGCTTCTTTCCCGGTAATATCTTTTTCAATCATGTCAATTAAAAAAAGATGATTATCGGTCCCACCAGAGACGATTTTATACCCCCTTTGCAACATTACCTGAACCATTGCTTTGGCATTAGTTATCACTTGTTGCTGATAGATTTTAAAACTTGGTGCTAATGCTTCTTTTAAAGCGACTGCTTTAGCTGCAATAACATGCATCAAGGGCCCGCCTTGTTGCCCTGGAAATACCGCAGAATTTAATTTTTTTTCGATTTCAGGATTTGAGCGCGCTAAAATTAAACCTCCTCTAGGCCCGCGCAAAGTTTTATGTGTCGTCGTTGTTACTACATCCGCAATAGGAACCGGTGAAGGGTACAAACCCGCTGCCACTAACCCTGCTATATGCGCCATATCTACCAAAAAATAGGCCCCCACTTCATCGGCGATATCTCTAAAACGTTGCCAGTCCACCACTCTTGAATAAGCTGAAAAACCCGCAATAATTAATTTAGGCTTATGTTTTTTTGCCAGAAATTCTACTTCTGCATAATCAATCAATTGTGTATCGGATGTGACACCATACGCATAGGCATGATACATTTTTCCTGAAAAACTCACTTTTGCTCCATGTGTTAAGTGACCACCATGCGCTAAACTCATGCCTAACAGAGTATCCCCAGGTTGAATCAAGGCCATATAAGCCGCCGCATTCGCCTGCGAACCTGAATGGGTTTGTACATTCGCGTAATCTGCTTGAAATAATTTCTTTGCTCTAGCAATTGCCAATTGTTCTACGATGTCGACATATTCACAGCCACCGTAATAACGTTTATTGGGATAACCTTCAGCATATTTATTAGTTAAAACAGAACTTTGTGCTTGCAATACCAACGGACTGGTATAGTTCTCTGAGGCAATTAATTCCAAATGATCTTCTTGACGCTGAGCCTCTTTGCTCATTGCGGACCATAAATCAGGATCAAAGTCGCTAAGTTTTTCTCGCAGTGAATAAGACATGAT
>DAIQAW010000048.1:0-6962 GCA_036781465.1 Candidatus Aquirickettsiella sp. | reverse complement strand
GGAAAATGGGTAGTGCGAGTTAAAGAATTAACAAAAAATTTTAAAGAAAAAAAACTTTTTCAACAGCTAAGCTTTGAAATTAAGCGTGGCGAAAAAGTTGCGATTATGGGTGAAAACGGTATTGGTAAATCAACACTCATTAAAATATTACTTGATATGATTTCATCTGATCAAGGCAGTGTTGAATGGGGTTATGAAACGCAGATAAGTTACTTTTCTCAAGATCATCACGACCTATTAAATAAGCATAGCACGCTCTTAGCCTGGTTAGAACAATATGCTATTGGCATCAGTGAACAATCGATACGTAAAACCTTAGCTCAAGTTTTATTCAATAAAGAAGATGTTCTTAAAGATATTTTAGCCTTAAGTGGCGGTGAAGCAGCACGATTATTACTCGCGAAAATGGTATTAGAACCCGCTAATGTCTTGATTCTGGATGAACCAACTAACCATTTAGATATCGAAGCCACTGAAGCTTTGGCGACTGCTTTACGAAATTATCCAGGCACTTTACTCTTTGTAAGTCACGATCGGCACTTCATTAATAAAATTGCGGATCGCATCTTATTTATTTCCCACAAAAAAAAGCTACAAGATGTTAAACATTTAGATGAAATAAATTTAGATTAATTTCATGCTTTTCTTTCCATTATTTATTTTTATAATGGTTTAATCGTACTCCAATTACGACAAGCTGGGCATAACCAATCAAGAATTTTGCTATTAAAACCACAGCTTAAACAACGATAGATCGGTTTATTTTCCATTAACTTTTGAATAAGACCTTTTAAACTGTTTAAATTACTTTTATCGGTCAGAGAACAATTTTCTTGTGCTAAATGCAAATCAACTAATTGATAGAGACCAGGCAGTGAAGGTTTTGCCTGTAATTGCTGAGTCAAAAATTGTAACGCTTTATCGTTATCTTTCTCTTGAATCAATTTAACGATAGCCAATGAAAGAGAAGTCTGCGCATGCTCGGCAAGCGTTTCATGCAAATAACTGAGTAATCCTATCGATCCCGATTGATGCTGTAAGTAGCATTGATTAAGTGGTTCTAAGGTTTCAGTAATATAATCAGGGTCTTGTTTTTTTATCGCTTGATAGATAGTGATCGCTTCTTCCCATTTTTCCGCATTAATGGCCAATTTTCCTTTAATCAGATTAGCGCGTACACAATGCGCATCATACTTTAAAGCAAGCTCTAAAAGTTTAATGACTTCTTTTTGATTCGCTTGTGTGTTTAATAAATTCTGTGCTAACTCGCAATGATAGTGAGCAATATTTTTAAAAATCTTGCTATCCCATTTTGAAATTTTTTTTGCTTGCTTAATGGCAATTTCCCAACGTTTTTGTTGTTGATAAATTTCTAATAGATAGCGTACGGCGATACGGGCATATTCGCTATCATCATGATTGATTACTTCGAAAAAGAAACGCTCTGCCCTATCTAATAAACCTGCACAATAATAATCTCTTCCTAAGGCTAACAACGCTTGTAATTTTTGTGCATGGGCAAGATTAGGTCTAGCAATCAAATTTTGGTGCAGCCTAATAGCACGATCAATTTCACCTCGCCGACGGAATAATACGCCTAAGGCTAAGTGAGTTTCTACTGTTTCAATATCAACTTCGAGTATCTTAATAAACGTATCAACCGCTTTATCGGACTGTTCATTGAGTAAATAATTTAAACCACGTAAATACTCACGATTGCATTCATGTTTTTTACTTGAACTTGAATTAGAAAATTGAGAATAAGCGATGTACCAACCAGAAGCGGCGGCAATCGGAAGCAATAGAAACAGTAACTCCAGCATAGTCACGCTCATTAGGAAATGGATAGCAACGGCAGCCCGTTAATGCTGATCTTTAAATGGCAAAGCTCTTAAGTTACCCAGTTCTTTTTCAACTAAAATCAGTCGATGTCGTAAACGCCGATTAGCATACTTAAGTTTTATATAGGTAATCAAAGCAGTTAGTAAACCTAATAAACCGCCTAAAATAAAACTAAGTATAGTTAATAAAGAAAGCGGTAGACGTTTAGTATCCCAATAATAATTTACACTGACCAGATCAGCATTCAGGCCAGCAAAAATAAGTCCCAATATAAATAATACCATTAGGAACAAATATGTAATGCATCGCATAGACTTACCTACTCAATGGGAACTTATACTAAATTAATTTCACATTAAGCCAAAGTTCCAGTAGCAACCAGAACTTTAGCTTTACTGCAAAATTATCCTTCATTTAAGCCCACGCTAATTTCCTTAAGCAATAAGAAAACAGTAATTACTTAGTGACTGCTTTCTAAAGGAAGGAGAGAAAGTGAAATGCGACGATTTTTTCGGTCAAGATTTAAAATTCTTGCTTCTATTTCTTGTCCCACTTCAAAATTTTTTCCTTCTTCGCCATACTCAGATAGTTTAAGCTGAGCTTCGATATTATTACCTAAATCAACTTTCATCCCTTCGTCGTTGACATCAGTTATTTTTCCTTTGACCATTTGGTCTTTGCTGTATTTATCAAAAGGATGCGATGATTCGGTATCCAATTGTTTGATACCTAGCGAAATACGTTCACGCTCAGGATCTATCGACAAGATAATCGTTTCTAACTCATCACCTTTTTTGTACTTACGTACCGCTTCTTCGCCGGATATATTCCATGCGATATCCGATAAATGGACTAAGCCATCGATGTTACCGGGTAAACCAATGAACAGGCCGAAATCAGTAATCGATTTGATTTTACCGGTAATACGTTCGCCTTTAGCATGCGTATTCGCAAAATCTTCCCAAGGATTAGACTTGCATTGTTTAATACCTAAAGAAATACGACGTCGATCCGAATCAATATCTAATACGACGACCTCAATTTCCATACCTGCTTGAACAATTTTATTTGGATTAATGTTTTTATTGGTCCAATCCATTTCTGAAACGTGGACTAAACCTTCAACACCTTCCTCTATTTCGACAAAGCAACCATAATCAGTCACATTAGTTACTTTACCCTTCAAACGGGTACCAACAGGGTAACGTTTAACTAAGTCTTCCCAAGGATCGCCGACCAATTGTTTCAGCCCTAATGACACTCGACCTCTATCTCTTTCGATCTTGAGTACCACAACTTCAATTTCATCGCCTATGGTTAATACTTCACTCGGTTGTTTAACACGTTTCCAAGAAATATCGGTGACGTGTAATAAACCATCAATGCCACCCAAATCGATAAATGCACCGTAATCGGCTAAGTTTTTTACGACACCTTTAATGACTTGACCTTCTTCTAATTCAGTTAATAACTGTTCACGTCCGGCTTGACCTTCAGACTCTAGTACCGCGCGTCGCGATAAAACAATATTGTTACGCTTAGGATCGAGCTTAATGACCTTAAATTCCAGGTCTTTACCTTCGATAATGCTAGAATCTCGTACTGGACGTACATCCACTAACGAACCTGGTAAGAAAGCGCGTAGATTACCGATTTCTACTGTAAAACCACCTTTTACTTTTCCTGTGACCTTTCCTGTCACCACCGTATCAGCATCGTGTGCACGCTGTAACGCCGTCCACATTTCTGCACGTTTGGCTTTTTCACGCGATAAGCGCGTTTCGCCAAAACCATCTTCTAAAGATTCTATGCTGACATCAATTTGGTCACCCACTTTGACTTCTAACTCACCGGCTTCATTATAAAATTGCTCAATGGGAATCAAACCTTCAGATTTTAAATTCGCATTGACAACAACCCGGTCTTTTTCGATACGGACAACGGTTCCGGTAATAATCATCCCGGTGTAAAAAACACGTTCGGAGAAATTCTCCTCGAGTAACTGTGCAAAACTCTCACTCATATAGTTATATCACTTGTTCTTTTTTAGAGAACCACGGTTAAAGCGCAATATGCGCGGTTAATTATTGGACCTGCGGCGAAAAAAATCGGCTTTAGACAAATTGCTGTATTGCGAGCTTGTCTGCGGTGCTCATTAACACTTAAGTTAACTCCGCCCCTTGCCAAATCCGCGCCTGCGCTTTATCTAAAATTCTCGTTCCACCTCGTCCAGCTTAGTTTCATTAGATAAAATTTTCTGGAAATTTCGTCTAATACCCTTTGTTACGACTTCGTTTGAGCCTGTGCCAACTTACTTTTGATAAGCTGTAACACCTCTTGAATGCTTAAGTGCGTGGTATCAATAGTAATAGCCTCCTTAGGCGCTATGAGTGGCGCTACCGGGCGCTGCCTATCTTGACGATCACGTTGCTCAAGCTCTGCTCGCACAGCGTTAAGGCTAACATGCTTCCCCCTTGCCTTCAACTGTAAATAACGCCGTTTAGCACGTTCTTCGAGACTCGCTTCAAGGAAAATTTTAAGTTGTGCGTCAGGAAAAACAACACTGCCCATATCCCGACCATCTGCTACCAAACCAGGAGCACGACGAAATGCTCGTTGATAGGCTAATAATGCCTGCCGAACCTTAGGATAGCCTCCTAATTTCGAGGCTAATTGACCTATTTCTTCGGTACGAATGTCATCAGTAATATCCTGCTGTTGCCAAAAAATTCTAAGCAACTGTTCAGAAGACTGAATGCTAAAATTTAGCGCTAAGTTTGTCGCTAAAGGAAGTAAGCTATCCTCTTCAATAGGCGTTTGTGTGGCTATCGCAATCCAGGCGGCGGCGCGATAAATAGCCCCGCTATCGAGAAAATGCCAACCTAGTTCTTGGGCTAATAAGTGACTAATCGTACCCTTACCTGAACCACTTGGACCGTCTATGGTAATCACGGGAATAAGCGATTTTTTTTCGGATATTAACAACATGTTAAATAAGCCTTCCAAGCCAATTTTCGGTAATGCTGGGCTTTCGCCACAGGATCCTTTGCTTGATAAATACTCCGACCGACTATGATGATATCCGTGCCATTTTGTGTAATCGCCTGTTCGGGAGAGATATAATGTTGACCAAGACCATCGGCAGTTTTAGCATCGGACTGAACGCCAGGGGTCATGTGGAGCAAACCTGGGTTTTCGGTTAATTGATGCTGTGCAATAAACCCCATGACAAAATCGGGATAGTATTTAGCCATATTAATACTCGCTTCGGTATAAGCACCTGTAGCTAAAGAACCTATGGAACTCATTTCCGCAAGTAACAATAACCCACGCCCTCTCGGGAGGCCTACTTCTTGTAAACCTTGGATTATACCCGGACCCGGTACGATATGTGCATTAACGAAATCTGCCCAATCGACGATCTGGTAAACCCCTCCTGCATATTGTTGTTTAACGGTATAACCAATATCGGCAAACTTACGATCTTCAAAGATAAAAAACTGATATTTTTCAGCTAAATGTTTTAGTTGCTTGATGAAATTAGGTGTGAAATCAGACAATATATCGACATGGGTTTTTAATAGACAAATTTCCTCTCCTACTTTATCAACCAAACTAAGTAATTCAGCAGAAAAATTAACATCAGCAGATAAACAAAGATTAGTTTGTTTATCTGCTATTAATTGACATAAACGTTGCGCACTTGTGTTTAAACAAATTGTCGCTCGTTCGGCAAAACTTAATTTTTTAATTTTTTTTGGCATTTATTGACTTAGTAAGGGATCAAATGCAACCACTTGTGTCGTAAGATGCATCTCGGTATTAAGTTGTTCAGCTACTTGTTTCATTTTCTCTGGTTTAATTTCCGGGCCTACAAAAACACGTGTCAACATGCCTAACAAACTTTTGTATTGACGACTATAAGTATTAAAGCCTTTACGCCGTAAGGTCTGGACCAAATTTTCAGCTTGTGCAGGATCTTTAATGTCGGGCAATTCAACCACCCACGCTTTTGCGGGTGTCAAAGGATAGCTTAGCAAATTTTTCATACTCGGCTTATCTGAAATCATTGGTAATAATGCGGCGCTGGGTGGAACCGGTGAGCTGGGAATAGTAAACGAGAATACGTCATCCGCATGGTAATCTTTCATTATTAAAGGCACAAAAATAACCAATAAAGCGATAATGACAAGAATGCTAATAAAAGTAACACGTTTAATTGGAAAAGCCACAGGCTATCTCCGCCTATTGATAATATACTATTACACAAGAATTTTTGGATAGAAACAACAATTTTTTAAGATAATTTAAATATTTAAAACCATCAATTAAAAAATTTTATTTAAGGATACCATGATTTGCGTAAATAAATTTATCCGTTATCTCAACTCAAATCACGGCATCAACTTTTATTTTTTAATTTGTAAAATTAAAGTCAATTACTTGATAAAAACCATTTCCTGTGTCCGCAATTTCCCAGACAGCCAAAATAACGTGATACCCTGTACGTACCGGTAGCGTAAAGTGATGCGTGGGTCCTGTTGTAGGTGGCGAGCAATTCCAGAAAGGCTGGCATGATTCTTCAAAGACAGCAATCGGATCAGAATCAAATTGTTCACGCGTTAATACTTGGTTGGTATGCCAACCTACTCGGGTTATAAAATAATTATAACGGCGAGTAGTGTGCGCTGCAGTAAAAACCCATCGAAACTCTATAGTTTGACCTGAACTAACCGGATGCTTGTACCAATCTCTGACTTCATCAAGAATAAATGAGTTGCTCTGTCCTGCGCTGGCGATGCGGCCATCCTCAGGAGGAGTTACGTTTGGAACATCCGAAGGAACAACAGGATCGGTAAGGCCGCTTACGCGTGCTGGAAAGAACTTACCGGATTCTAAGCCATTAGCTCTCTCCAATCGGCCAAGTAAATATCAGCTCGAGATGGGGGAGTGACTATTCTGCCATGCCGTGGTTGTGGATTTGCTTGAGTTTCTACTCCTCCGACGGTTCCATGTCGGTGATGAGCGGGTTCATAATTATTTTCTTGGTGAATATGTTCTACCATAATATTACTCCTGTAATAATGTAGTTTTGTTTAAAAAAAAATTATCCATAAGAT
>DAIQAW010000047.1:0-7181 GCA_036781465.1 Candidatus Aquirickettsiella sp. | reverse complement strand
ATTAAACATATTCACCTTTTTTTGTTCTATTGAGATTAGATTGCTTAGAAAAGGCAGTAATTTATCGTAATAAATTATCAAGGTAAACTATTTTTTTCAATCCGAATTTCTAAGTAGACGTTTTGACTACATCGGGTTTACTCCACGATCCCGTAATGTGATACGACGTCTCAGCAATTTTCTGTACGGTAGAACCTAACAGCGCATTAGCTAACCAAGTCACCACCCCAGCAACTGGACCACCCGCCAAACCGACTATCACAGGTAAGCTAGAAGTAAAATGTGGTACCACCTTAATAATCAAATCATAGTCTTTATTCAGCATCCCAATTCGACCAGCGATGCTTATTTTTGCAACCGGTCCTTCAATAGTGACATCGCGAGTAATAGCATTAGCATTTCGTAAAATAAAATTACCTTGTATATTTGTAAAATCAAAACCTTTAGTTTTTAAATCGCTAAAATCTAGCTGCAAACGTTTAGTTAAGCTTTGTATACTTAAAAAAGTAAGTAATCGACCAAAATTTAATTTAGCTTCGTTATTGGATCCAATATCTACAATCTGACCATTACTTGCTGTAAAAGAAAAATGACCTTTAAGTTTAGTAAAACTAAACTGATCGGGGGCGCCCTGCCAATTCAAATTAAATCGCATATGTGCCTGTTCAGCGACAATGCTCGCTGGTAATCCCCAACTTCTTAAAAAATTGCTTAAATTCATACTGTCTAACTGGCCCATCAGTTCAGTCGAGCTACCGTTTTGAGTATGCCAGGCGCCATTAGCTATCAAGTGATAATTTGCATTTCCAGCATTTAATTCTCTCACCAACACGCCACCTAATATTGGATTTAATTTCAATTGCACTGCTCCAAAATTAATCCCCTTATAACGTACCTCTCTTGCGTTTAAGTCAATCTTCGGTAATTGCTTGAAATTCCAACTATTAATCTTATTAGATTCAATCGATGAGTCTAAATTAATAATGTCAAAATTTGCTAGAATGGGTTGTAAATTACTATTAGGAACCAAAATAGTTCCTTTTGCCGTTTGATTATCAATACTAAAACGCCAACCATTTTGTTCGGGTTTTAAATTAGTTAGGATATCATCATAGTTTATGGTAATTTGCAGATTCGGTGTCGAACGAATAGACAACTCTATGGGTTTTTTCCATAATATTCCTGTCAATTTTTGTGCCGATACTCCATCCTGATTAAAGCTGAAAGGTCCAGTTAACTGATCTAATTGAATATTATGCGCAGGAATTTCCAGTTTAGCATTTTCTGTGTGAGCAAAACCCAGTAATTTTAATTTTTGTTTTCCTGTTTCAAGAGGGATAGCTATTTGCATACTAAGCTGTAAAGGACCTATCAGTATTAAGTTTTTTAATTGTCTTAATGTTCCATGAGATAATGGTGTAGCAATTAAAAAGCGTTGACCTATTTCTAGACGAGTATGAATCTCATCGCTAACAATATGCAATACAGCCTGTATATTTTTCTTAATCATCGGAATACTAGCTTGTATATTTTTTAAGCTTGTACCCAGCAACTCTGCAGTATCGATTAAGACTTGCATTTTCCGACCAGCAAAAATTAGTTCGCCATTAATTTTTTGCAAGCTAGGCCAAGCTCGTTCGTAATTTAAAGTAGCGTCTTTTATTTTTGTATCAATTAAAAAAGTTCCATTATGTTGATCAAAAGGAAATTGATTCAAAGGACCCTGCAACACTAAAGTCCCTATACCTGACCCTTTACTAATAGCTGTACTCAACCAATGTAAAAGTTCTGGGCCTAAAACAGTCTGTGGTAAATAATAGCCAATATGTGCTGTATTACGTATTTTTACATGCGCTAATAAGCT
Organism: Candidatus Aquirickettsiella sp.; assembly: GCA_036781465.1. Lineage (GTDB taxonomy): Bacteria > Pseudomonadota > Gammaproteobacteria > Diplorickettsiales > Diplorickettsiaceae > Aquirickettsiella. The sequence goes on along the minus strand of DAIQAW010000047.1, from coordinate 5,317 downwards.
AATTTGCGATTGAATAGTACGTTTTGGAACTAACAAAGAAAATTGTGAATTAACCGATACCTCCTGATTAGCTGCTTCAAATTGTGGAACTTGAATTATCCATTCGCCATTTTTTTGCTGCCAATTCAATTGGCTGGTTAGACTATCCAAATGTATCGGCGCTTTAAATAGTTTATTAAAATCTAGGCTGCAATCGTTGGCATGCGCAATGAGGTTTCCAATGCTAGGTGTCATATGTAAATAGACATCTAATCCTTGGATTCCTGGAATTTTTTGCCAGGTTTGTATACCAAAATTATGCACAATTGCGTCTACATTCCAATTCTCTTGCTGAGCAATTTGCCAAAATATATGTGCTGAAAAAGGTGAAAAAGAAATGGGGGCTAGTTTATTAACTTTTATGGCTACTGGTTGTAAATTAGTGATCAATCCTTGAAACTGTGTAAAATGATCAGAGTCCCAATTGGCCCATATTTTAAAATTTGTTCTCGCATTTTGCAGTTGCCAGCTGGGTTTCCATAACTTTAACCACCGATCCAGAAAAATATTTTGGCCATGTAAAAAAATAGGTCCATTCAGATGGTTGTGGGAGGATGATAGAGGAGGACCACTCAGATTAACTTTAAAACTTAATTCAGAAAATTTTTCTTGTAAAAAACTTAATCGCCCACTCAATTGATGTTGATCACCGCTATTTTTTAATAACAAATTTATTTGCATGGGTGACCATACGCCACCCGATTTTGGATAAAATTTTAAACCCACATTTTCTAAACTTAATTGTGGTTCAGTTAAAACCCAAGCGATCAATTCATTCATGGCATTCGAATTAAGCTCAGTAGATTGGTTAAACAATGTGCTAATACCAGAGAAAACCAATTGATCATCTTTAGTTTGGTACGCAACTAATTCAATCCCATTAACACTTATAGGACCAAATTTTATTCCTCCTCTGAATAAGCTATTAAAAATATCGATACCTATATTAAGTTCTTTAACGCTTAATATAGGATGGGTGCGAGTATCATCCCAAATAATCATGTCTGATCCGTGAAAAATGGGCGTTAAACCCTGCCATGCCACAGAAAATTGCTTGATTTGTACCGGCTTATGCAATACTTTAGCAGCTAAGTTGGAAATTCCTTGTGCTTGTTTATTCAGATAAGGGGTTAAAATTCGCGCTGTAATAACTACCAAAGCAAAAAAAACGATACTACTTGTTAAAAATACGATGAATAAACGCGCTAGTGAATATAGGAAGTGTTTCATTCGATGAAAGCCAGAAAAATGAATAACGAGTGTTAGCAGACCTCTAAAAATATCAACATTTAATACTGTTAAAAGTAACTAACATAGCTGTGTTCTAGATGACGAATATCAACATGCCTATTAGCATCTTGAAATACGATGCATATATATTCATTATACTTTAAAACACCTTAAAATTTTTGTTTTTTTTACACAAATATTAATCAGCTGATGAAAGGCATTATGTTATTAAAATCACTCACTATTTCTGTCATTGTAACTACTTACAATCGTCCTGATGCCTTAAATTTAGTTTTATCCGCCTTAGCACAGCAAACACAATTACCCAATGAAGTCATCATAGCCGATGATGGCTCAACTGATGCAACTAGACTATTAATTGACCAATTACAACACCAACTTAATTATCCTCTCAAGCATGTATGGCAAAAAGATGAAGGCTTCCAGGCCGCTAAAATCCGCAATAAAGCGGTTCTACGAGCAAATAATAACTATATTATTTTTCTGGACGGTGATTGTGTCCCATTTCCAGATTTTATCGAGCAACATCGTTTATTAGCTGAATCTTATTGGTTTGTTTCTGGACACCGACTATTACTTGAAAAAAAAATTACACAAAAAGTCCTAAAAGAATTTTTACCTATTTATAAAGATTCAACTCTACAGTGGCTACTACATTATTTTCATCACCAGTCAAATCGTTTATTTCCTTTATTACGTATCCGATTAAATAAATTACGTAAATTTCAAGCAATGCGCTGGCAAGGAGCAAAAAGTTGTAATTTAGGTTTATGGAAAGAAGATTTTTTGGCCATCAACGGTTTTGACGAAAGCTTTATAGGATGGGGCTATGAAGACTCTGACTTAATTATACGCTTGATCCGCGCAGGCATTAAACGCAAAACAGGAAAATTTGCAGTACCTGTTATTCATTTATGGCATCAACAAAATAATCGTGAAAAAGAGCAAATAAATCTTAATTTCTTAAAGCAAATAATCGAAAATCAACGAATTCATGCAAAAATTGGCATAAATAATGTAAGATAATTAGTTTATACGATACTTTCTTCAGCTTTGCAAGATAACTCTGAAGAATCGAGTGAGTCGCTATGCTCACGAAAAATTTCGGCCGTCATGTCCCCGAAATTTGTTCGCATCACGCGACTATTATTAGGCCGCGACCGTCCTGCGTCCGACGCGCACTCATCCCTAATGGGATTCATGCCCGCGTCTCCCACAATGACTTGACGGCGTGAGGCGTTTCCTGCTTCGCCCGTCAACGCACGCCTATCGCGGGCTCTTCGACTCTGAACTTCGTTTTCTCCTTGTCTCGTCGAATAAAGCAGTAGAATAAAGTAAACATCAATGCAGCGATTGAAATAAGTAGCTTACATACAGTCAGCACCACAAAAATTCAACTGAGCCCATGAAAATACTCTTAGACAGGACGAGAACAACTTAATGAATCTGCAAACATAATTTATCCTAATTCATAAAGATATATTAATTTTACATAACGATAAAAAACCCCTAATGCATTAGAAACTGCCAATATAAAACCTTCACGACCATCCAAAAAACCTAAACGTAAAAAATAACCACGAATAAAACACCATTTCGCATGCAAAATTGCTTTTAACAGAGTAGATTTTGTGTGTTGTTGATACGACTTTTTTGCAGCAAAGCTAGAATAATGTTCTAGTTTCAGTAATACTTGAGTAATCGTTTTCATGGTATCATGAAAGATTACTTCTTTTAGATTTCCAACATTTGAATATCCCTGCAATTTTTCATGAATAATCGCAGGTGTAAATCGAATAGGTGGTAATCGACGGAATAATCTAACGACTTTATCTCTGCCCCAATCACCATATCGAATTTTTTTCCCGCAAAAAAAAGATATTCTTTTTATAGTATAAGCATCATATCTATCCTTGGTTTCCGAGATAATTTGTTTTATTTCTTCTACTAAGCCTGAACTTAAAGTTTCATCCGCATCGATAGACAATACCCATTTACCTTGAGCTTTATCTAAAGCTCGATTCTTTTGTATACCAAATCCTGGCCAATCGGTTGAAAAAATATTCTGCGTATATTTTCGACAAATCTCCAAGGTGTTATCTTGACTTCCTGAATCCAAAATAATAATTTCATTAGCCCATTTTACTGATTCCAAGCAACGCTGGATATCCTGCGCCGCATCTTTAACTATCACAATCACACTTAACGCTAACATATAATTTTTTTAAACCCTTAAAAGCTAGCAGCATACATCATCCACCTATTCAATAGGTAGATTTAGAAAGATATGTTCATCTACCCTTTAATGTCTTACTTAACTGGAATGAAATTTAAGTAGCAAGGTTTTCTGAATAATTAATGAGCAGTTTGGCTTTATTAATCACCTGTTGTGCAGTTAAATCTTCCAAACAACGACTTCGACTTTTTATGTGTCGATCACAGCCTTCTTGAAAGCAGGGAACACATACTCCCGAGCCTTGCATTAAATACACATTATTCCGATGCTGAGATCCTACTCGAACAAATGGATTATTTAATCCCCATGTTTTAGGCCAAGGCCCCCATTGTACAGGGTTGCTTGGACCAAATAACGCCATAGTTGGAGTACCTAATGCCGCTGCCATATGAGTCACTACGGTATCTGGACCAATATAAATTTTAGCTTTGCTTAATAAAAAACCAAGTTGGTTTAAACTTAAGTTGCCGACCAAATCAATTACGCCTTGTGGTAATTTATCCAACAATTCTACAGCCATTTTTTTTTCTGATTCGTTTTTATCTCCCGTTAACACAACTGTATAACCTATTCCTAATAACCAATTGGCTACGCTTAACCAACCTTCTTTAATCCATTCTTTATAAGAAAATTTAGGGCATAGGTGTAAAATAGCTAGTTTTTTATTCGTATCAATGAGCTGCGTTACTTTCTGAGAATCTTTTTCCTGCCAGGCAATAACAATTTCTGAACTAGGACTTATCTGTAAAATTTCTGCCAATCTTAAGTTCATTAATACGGTATGCGTAAAAATACTATCAAATTCTACAGCTTTAGAAAGTAAAAGACGTTTCCACCACCGACTTTTATCAGTACTTAACATGCCTACTCGATAGTTAGCTGCAACGTAAGCATAAAGTGTAGCTCTATCTCCAGACGATGTGGACACAGACATATCGTAAACGCGAAAAATTTTTTTGATTATTTGATAATGTTGGAAAAAATCAGGGCGTTCATCGATGCTAATAATGTTTTCTATATCCGGATTTGAATAAAGAATAGATTCGGTGCCTTTAAAAACCAAAAGATCAATTTTTGCCTTTGGCCAATGATATTTAAAGGTCCGAATCAAGGGTGTAACAAGTAACACATCGCCGATACGACGAATACAAACAATTAAAAGCCTTCCTGGCGGTGATTTTTGCATATCCTTACTAATATTTCACTCAGCAAATCTTTGCAGAGAAAAATTCAAGGTGTTTATCATTTATAGAATGAAACACCCATCCATTGAGTACTTAATTTAAACGCTTATAAACATGAAAACACCAAATCGTGCACTATTTTATAAGAAATAGCAATCTTTTAAGAATTATTTTTAGAGATATCAACTTTAACATCACCGAAGAATTGGATGTTATAAAATTCATCTTTTAAATCCTTAAACCACTTCACTCGAGAATCAATACCAATAATTTCACGAATAATTTGAAACATTTCCGCATAATGGTTATTACAAGCAAAATCATGCTCAAATTCTGTACCATCAGATAATATAATCTTTACTTTGCTCATATTAAGCCTTTTTAAGATAGGGTTTTGTAATCCTTTGTGCTGAGGGACGACCTGCAGCTAAAGTAATATGTATTGGCAATATGGTACTTAGATTGTCCATAAGCCATTTATTTAAACAAACATCTTCCCCGCTTAAAGAAACATCAATAGGTCTTTGAATATGAGCAGCTATTTTTGGCGCGATACATTTTTTAAAAGCTGCATTTCCTGAATAACTTAATAAACTACGCTTATTAC
>DAIQAW010000046.1:0-7433 GCA_036781465.1 Candidatus Aquirickettsiella sp. | reverse complement strand
ACTTTAATCAAATCTTATGTCTGAAAATAAAAATAACGATTTACCCTCCTCACTTCCTTTAGAAAAGCAAAAACCTACTTTACTCGCCGCAATTATCTGTATTCTTGCCTCCTGTTTTTATATGTACGAGTTTATATTGCAAGTTTCACCTGCAGTAATGACTAATCAATTAATTAATGATTTAGGACTCAATGCTATTACCTTAGGAACGATGGCGGCTTTTTATTATTATTCTTATACCCCGATGCAACTACCGGCTGGGTTTTTATTTGATCGGTTTGGCCCTCGACGCTTATTAACTATTGCAGTTCTAACCTGTGCTATAGGTGCTTTTTTATTTGGGTCAACCAACAATATTACCACCGCTTCCATGGGCCGATTTATGATGGGTGTGGGTTCTGCTTTTTCGTTTATAGGCACTTTAGTTCTTATATCACGCTGGTTTCCTTCTCGTTATTTTGCTTTTTTAACAGGTTTAGTCGAATTAATGAGCTGTATAGGGGCAATCGTTGGCGAAACCCCATTAACTATTGCCGTAGGCCATTGGGGATGGCGATTAACCATCATTATTTTGGGTATAATAGGAGTTATTTTAGCTCTCTTGATCTGGTTGATAGTTAGAGACAGTCCAGAAGTTGTTTCGAAAGGTCACAAATTTCAGCCTACTTCAAAAAAAAGCATGCTAAAAAGTTTTCATCAAGTAGCATCTAATAGTCAAACTTGGTTCATAGCGTTGTATTCTTTTATGGTATGGGCACCTATTACTGCTTTTGCTGCATTATGGGGGGTACCTTTTTTAGTTGTAGCCTATGGTATCAGCACTACAGCAGCCTCTACTGCTTGCACTATGATTTGGCTAGCTATCGGAATAGGCTGCCCATTATTAGGCTGGTGGTCAGATAAGGTAAACTTACGTGGAATGCCTTTAAAATTTGCGGCTAGCTTAGGTATAATTGGATTAATACCCGTTATTTATATTCCTCACCTTCCTTCATTTTGGCTTTATATTTGTTTATTCTTATTTGGTCTTGCAGCTTCGGGACAATCACTCGCATTCGGAGTTGTTAAAGATAATAATCACTCTAGTGTAGCAGGAACAGCCATGGGGATTAATAACATGGCCACGGTTGCAGGGGGAGCTTTGTTTCAACCAGTGATTGGTATACTTTTACATTTAAACTGGAATGGAACCTATTATAATGGGAGTCCTTTTTATAATGTCGAAAATTATCGAAAAGCCTTAATCATATTGCCTTTTTGTTATCTAATAGCTTTATTAATTGGAAAGTTCCTAATACGAGAAACCCATTGTCAGCAACAACCTGATGTCTAGGAGTAAAAGTAGTCCACGCTGGTTAAAACAGCATTTTAATGACCCCTATGTAAAACGCGCGCAAAAAGAGGGTTTACGATCGCGCTCGGCTTATAAATTGTTAGAGATTCAAGAGAAAACCAAGCTAATTAAGCCAGGCATGGCTATCGTTGACCTTGGAGCGGCTCCTGGAGGATGGTCTCAAATTGTCTCTGGAATAGTTGGAATCACAGGAAAAATTTATGCCTTGGATATTTTGCCAATGGATGCTTTGAGCCATGTGGAATTCCTTCAAGGGGATTTTCGAGAAGAATCTGTTATGCAACATTTCTTACAACGTGTACAATTAAAGCCTATAGATCTTGTAATTTCTGATATGGCCCCCAATTTAAGTGGAATACGAAGTGTTGACCAACCTAGATGCATTTATTTAGCTGAATTAGCCTTAGATTTTGCCCAGAAAGTACTAAAACCCAAAGGGGGCTTATTAGTAAAAACTTTTCAAGGACAAGGATTTGAAGATTTTTTAAAAAACTTAAGAAGTTTATTTACAAAAGTTACTATTCGAAAACCCTCTGCTTCCAGAGGAAGCTCTGCTGAGGTTTATCTGGTTGCTATGGGGTATCGTAAGGGAAAATAAACATGGATTAATACTCACTCTGGAGTTTTGACCAATGCCATGAGGAGCGATTGCAGGGGCAGCGGTTACGCAGAAAATTCTAGTACGATAGTACGAAGAGTATATTTATTTAGTCCTCTTTTGATAACACTAAAAAAGAGCTTAAAATAATCGAAACACAAAATTTAGTATATAATGCCCTCTTTGTGAGAAATGTGAGGTAGTCTAGCTTGAACGACATGCTGAAAAATCTATTTTTATGGCTCATTATTGCTGTCATACTTATCTCGGTATTTAACAATCTCGAACCTCGCAATAACGGTAGCGAACGCTTAACGTATTCTGAGTTTTTGAAAGACGTTCAGCAAGGGAATGTGCAATCTGTAACGATACAAAGCAACCAAGTTATAAAAGGCCAGTTACAGGGAGAAAAATCTTTCACGAGCTATATGCCTCTTCCCGATCAGTATTTACTTCCTGAGTTATTGAAAAATAAAGTTAATGTAAAAGGAGAACCTCCGCAGCAGGAAAGCTTTTTGATGCGTATTTTTATTAATTGGTTCCCTATGCTCTTGCTGATTGGGGTATGGATATTTTTTATGCGCCAAATGGGAGGTGCAGGTGGAAAGGGCGCGTTATCTTTTGGTCGCAGCCGAGCTCGTTTATTAGGTGAAGACCAAGTTAAAGTTACTTTTGCCGATGTGGCAGGTGCTGAAGAAGCAAAAGAAGAAGTCAGTGAATTAGTTGAATTTTTAAAAGACCCCGCTAAATTTCAAAAATTAGGTGGAAAAATCCCACGCGGTGTTTTATTAATGGGGCCTCCTGGGACTGGTAAAACACTTTTAGCTCGAGCTGTTGCTGGCGAAGCAAAAGTCCCTTTTTTCACAATCTCTGGTTCTGACTTTGTTGAAATGTTCGTAGGTGTGGGTGCATCTCGTGTAAGAGATATGTTTGAGCAAGCTAAAAAACAAGCTCCCTGTATTATTTTTATCGACGAAATCGACGCTGTCGGCCGCCATCGCGGTGCCGGTCTAGGTGGCGGACATGACGAGCGTGAACAGACATTGAATCAATTATTGGTTGAAATGGACGGCTTTGAAGGTAATGAAGGTGTTATTGTTATGGCTGCCACTAATCGTCCCGACGTTTTAGATCCAGCCTTATTACGACCTGGTCGATTTGATCGACAAGTTATTGTTGGCCTACCTGATATCCGCGGTCGTGAACAAATTCTAAAAGTCCATCTTAGAAAAGTTCCTTACGGAAAAGATGTGAATCCAGTGATTATAGCCAGAGGCACCCCTGGATTCTCGGGTGCAGATCTAGCTAATTTAGTCAATGAGGCTGCTTTATTTGCTGCACGTGAAAATAAATCTACTGTGGACATGATTGACCTAGAAAAAGCCAAAGATAAAGTCATGATGGGCAGTGAAAGACGTTCCATGGTGATGAATGAGAAAGAAAAAAAACTAACTGCTTACCATGAAGCTGGGCATGCTATTGTGGGACGCTTGGTCCCAGACCATGATCCTGTGTATAAAGTTACTATTATTCCACGTGGGAAAGCGTTAGGCGTTACTATGTTCTTGCCAGAAGAAGATCGTTATAGCTATACCAAACAACGCTTAGAAAGCCAAATTGCTAGTTTATTTGGAGGGCGTATTGCTGAGTATCTAATTTTTGGAGAAAAGCAAATCACCACTGGAGCATCAAACGATATACAGCGTGCAACTGAAATTGCCCGGAACATGATCACTAAATGGGGCTTATCAGAACGTCTTGGTCCTCTAACTTATAATCAAGAAAATGAAGAAGTATTTTTAGGGCACCAAATTACTAAAAGCAATAAGTTCTCAGATGATACTGCGCAACTAATTGATGAAGAAAGCCGCAGTATTATTAATCGTAATTACAAGCTTGCAGAAACATTATTAAAAGATAACATTGAAAAATTACATCTCATGGCAGAAGCCTTGATAAAATATGAAACTATTGATTCAAGTCAAATAAATGACATCATGGAGGGAAAGCCTCCTAGGGAACCCAAAGGTTGGAGCAATGAGAGTAAAAAAGACACACCCTCTTCTTCTGAGGAAAAATCTCCTTCTCAAAAAGACTCGACAATAACTGACGATCCAGCAGTAGATAGTCTGTAATTGATCAAATTATTCTTGGATTCATCATGACAAAAACCCGCAAATATTTTGGGACAGATGGTATTCGCGGAAAGGTAGGTGTAAATCCTATTACACCGGAATTTGTACTAAAATTAGGTTGGGCTATAGGAAAGGTTTTAGCTAATGGTCGAAATAAAGTTTTGATTGGTAAGGATACACGTATCTCTGGTTACATGCTTGAATCTGCTCTAGAAGCTGGTTTATCTGCAGCAGGAGTTGATATCCATCTTCTAGGCCCTATCCCAACTCCTGCGATTGCTTTTTTGACTTCTGAATTAGGTGCACAAGCAGGGATAGTAATCAGTGCTTCTCACAATCCTTATTATGATAACGGAATTAAATTCTTTTCTCAGGATGGAAGTAAATTACCTGATAACATTGAGCTACAAATCGAAAATCACCTTAATCAAACTATTCATACGGTTGATTCTTCTAAATTAGGCAAAGCAATCCGCGTAGAAGATGCTAAAGCACGCTATGTTAATTTCTGCAAATCAACAGTTCCAAAATCATTTCAATTAAACGGTTTAAAAATTATTCTCGATTGTGCTAACGGAGCCACTTATCATATTGCACCTGCATTATTTTCTGAATTTGGTGCCGATTTAATATTACTAGGTACAAAGCCAAATGGGTTAAACATTAATAAAGACTGTGGATCTACACATTTAGATATTCTACAAAAAAAAGTTTTATCCGAAAAAGCAGATTTAGGCATTGCATTTGACGGTGATGGTGATCGGGTATTAATGGTAGATAATTTGGGTGAAATTGTTGATGGAGATGAGTTACTATTTCTATTAACTCAACATGGCGTTAAAAAAGGTCACATTAAAGGTGGTATTGTAGGTACTGCTATGAGTAATCTCGGTTTAGAATTAGCCATTAAAGAATTAGGCCTCGATTTTATTCGTACCTCAGTAGGCGATAGATATGTTAATGAAGCATTACAAAGCAAAAATTGGCAATTAGGTGGAGAATCGTCTGGACATATTATTTCTCGTCGTTTAACTAAAACTGGGGATGGAATCATTATTGCATTGCAAACCCTAGAGGCTATTCAAGCTTCGGGAGTATCATTGCATACTGCCAAAAAATCAATGAAAAAATTTCCTCAGGTATTAATTAACATACCTGTTAAAAATCCTTCAGTCGTAATAAACGACACTAATATAAAAAAAGCTGTACAAGAAGCAGAATTTTTATTAAAAGATCGCGGCCGTATATTATTACGGCCTTCAGGAACAGAATCTAAAATTCGTGTCATGGTCGAAGGAAGCGAATGGTCAGAAGTACAAACTATTGCGCATAAATTAGCTGAAATTGTTAAAGTTTCTTCAAATAATCTCTGAGATTAACTTCCTTATTCAACAGTCACCGATTTTGCTAAGTTGCGCGGCTGATCTACATCAGTACCTTTTAAAATCCCTACATGGTAAGCCAAAAGTTGTAAAGGAATTGCAAAAATTAACGGACTAATCATATCACTTGCCTTGGGTAATAAAATACTTATGCTTTCAGTGTCATTTGAATCAAATTCTTCTTGAACAAACAAAATAAGCTGACCATTACGGGCACGCACTTCATGGATATTTGACTTAAGTTTATCTAACAAAGAATTCGATGGGACTAAAACGACTACTGGCATATTACTATCAACTAAAGCAAGTGCTCCATGCTTTAATTCCCCAGCGGGATAAGCTTCAGTTTGAATATAAGAAATCTCCTTAAGCTTGAGAGCTCCTTCTAGCGCTACAGGGAAATAAATTCCTCGAGCCATGAATAAAGCATGTTCTTTATCCATAAATATTTTAGCTAATTTCTTAATCACTGGATCTAATTTTAACGTTTGTTCTAAAAGTTTAGGTAAACTTCTTAATTCAGATAGGAAAGCCGCTTCTTGTTCTTCATCCCAGCCATGGGCTAAACCTAAGAAAGATGTTAATAATAATAAAACTGTTAATTGAGCTGTAAATGCTTTAGTCGATGCTACGCCAATTTCAGGACCTGCTCGTGTTAATAATACAAAATCAGACTCCCGCACCAAAGTACTTCCAGGAACATTACAAATCGTTAATGTAGCTGCATAATTTTCAGTTTTAGCTTGCCTTAATGCTTCTAGTGTATCTGCCGTTTCTCCCGATTGAGATATAGTAATAAACAATGTATCTGGATAAATAATATGCGGTCGATACCGAAACTCACTGCCCATATCTACCTGACAAGAAATACCTACATATCTCTCTATCCAGTGAGCTGCAATCAAACCTGCATGATAGCTAGTGCCACAAGCAACTATTTGCACATGTTTAATTTTAGCAAAACGCTGTATAGAATTAGGACCACAAATTTCATCCCAGACTTGTAATTGATTCATCAGGCGACCTTCAAGAGCCGCATTAACCGCAATCGGTTGTTCAAAAATCTCCTTTTCCATAAAATGACGATACTTTCCCTTACTCACCACATCTTTTGACAAATCGACTGAGTGCTTAGAACGATGAACCTTCTTACCATTACTATCGTAGAAACTAAGCTTTTCATTAGTAATTTCAACAATATCACCTTCATGTAAATAAATAAATTTTTGCGTTACCGGAAGTAAAGCTAAATGATCGGAAGCAATAAAATTTTCGCCTTGACCTAATCCAACCATTAAAGGACTGCCTTTACGCGCAGCTACTAAAGATTGAGGCTCGTTTTGATAAAGAAAAACAACAGCAAAAGCACCTTCTAAACGGGCTACTGTCTTCTGAACTGCGGTTAAAAAATTATTGTTTTTTTTAAGCTCTTGGTTCAGTAAATGGGCCATAATTTCGGTATCGGTCTCAGATTCAAAGGAATAACCCGCTTTTACCAGTTCTTGCTTTAAAGATAAATAATTTTCAATAATGCCATTATGAACTAATGCGATATGGGAACCTGAAATATGAGGATGAGCATTAGATTCGCTAGGTTTTCCATGAGTCGCCCAGCGAGTGTGTGCAATACCAATGTTACCTGATAAAAATTCTGGTACTATTGCTTTCTCTAAAGCATCAACTTTACCTACAGTTCGCCGACGTATTAAGTGTTGCTTAGAATCTAATATGGCGATTCCAGCCGAATCATAACCTCGATATTCTAGTCTTTTCAAACCCTCAATAAGAATAGGAACAATATTACGTTGTGCTATTCCCGCTACAATTCCACACATATTTATACCTTTACAACTTCTTAAACCTTCGCTTGTTAATCATTTATATCATATTGATTCAGTCATATAAAAAGGTTTATTATGGATTAATTGAGTATTTCTTCCAATTCTTTATCTTAAAATATAGCT
>DAIQAW010000045.1:0-7493 GCA_036781465.1 Candidatus Aquirickettsiella sp. | reverse complement strand
TTTTTATTTTTCGCTGGATTTTTTTTTTAAAAAAAAATATAAATTTTATTTTTTATCGATAGCTATTTTTCTTTTTTTCTCTTTATTTGCGGTTAATTCTGAACGTACTGGCTGTTTTATTGCTATCATCTTATTAGTTTTTTTGCTATTTCGATATACAACTTCTAAAAATTATATCTGGCCATTATTAATGGTATTATTGTTGTCCTTTTTAAGTTATCAAATTTTCCCCGCCTTTCAAAATCGAGTAAAAGATCTTGTTTCGAATTTTAGCACCCAATCTGCTTCACAAAATACCAGTATTGGTCTTAGGATCCAATTTGCATTAAATTCATTCACAATTATTAAACAACATCCTTTGTTAGGGGTGGGAGTGGGAGGCTTTCCACAAGCTTATAAAAAAACCGGAGGCATGGTCGTTGTAGCTAATACGTTATTAAATGATCCGCATAACTCTTATTTACTTATAGCTGTGCAATTAGGGATTACCGGTTTAGTTGTCTATGTATTATTTTTGTTGAGTGCTTGGATTGAAGTTAAAAAGTTATGGCGAGATCCGGAAGCACAATGGTTTGCTAAAGCTACATTATTAGCACTGACATTTAATGGATTCACTGATATTACTATTACAAGCACTGCTTTCGGAAATTTGTATGTAATTTTATTGAGTTGTTTTTTCTCATCTATTTTATGGGATAAAACATGAAAGTTGCTATAAAGCATACACATTTTCGCTTTAAAGGTGGTATGGAGACCTATTTAAAAGATATTATTTTGGGCTTTTCCAAAGCTGGTGATGAATTAACGCTTTGCGTTTGTAAAATAAATCAAGGTATTTTAAAATCATTACCACCCTTAACCGTTCTTAAGTTTTCTTACAAGTTTTTACCTCGTTCGCTGAAGAAGTTTGCTTTTTACTTGGGGTGTGATAGGAAAAATTTAATTAGTAATCATAATTTGGTAATTAGCTTAGTAAAAACGACGAGACAAGATATACTTATTTGTGGAGGCGTGCATAAAGCTTATCTTTTAACTAAGAAAAGTTACCGTTTTATACATAATTATCTAGAGACTTATTTCGAGAAAAGAGCATTTGAAAGAACGCCATTAATTATTGCTCATTCTCAGCGAATAAAAGATGAAATAATTTGGCACTATCCAAGTGCTGCTAGTAAGATTAAAGTTCTCTATCCCCCCGTTAGTAACCGTCATTTCTATTATAAAACCCCGCTGCAGAAGCATAATTTAAGAAAAAAGTTGGGGTTTTCTGATAAAACAACAATTGTGTTGTTTATTTCCACTAATCACGCCCGTAAAGGATTCTATCCTCTTGTTAATGCCTTTAAGCGTTTGAAGAATGATTTTCTTTGTCTTATTCTGGGTGAAGAACCGACGATTTCTTTGCCTGATAATATGCGCTGGTTAGGTTTTATAAAGCAAGTACAAGATTATTATTGCATTGCAGATGTAACGATTTTAGCTTCTACTTACGAACCATTTGGAATTACTATTGTTGAATCGTTAGAATCTGGGACGCCCGTTATTGTTTCATCGGATGTAGGTGCTGCTGAATTAATGGGTAAAAACGATGGTATTATACTAGCTTCAGTTACTTCAGAGGCTATTATTGATGCATTAGAAAAGCTTAAATCAAAGGAATACAAGCCTGAAAAGAATTTTTTAGCCCGTAAAGGTTTAACCATAGATTGCCATATTCAGGCTCTTAAGCAATTTGCTAGAGCCTCTAATCTACATTAGCGCTGTCTGGGGCTTATTTTCACTAAATACCGTGGTAGATTTCATCTCTATTATTAACAATAGCTAGGTATTCTATTAATATTTTTTTGTAGAGTAAGCTAATTTTGAGTTAAACTAATAACATAGTTGGGTATAGGTTATGACTGGTCAGCTAATTAAAAGAAATTGCTCTTTAGAAAAATATGATGAACTCGCTTCTGTCTCTAAAGAAGAGGTTCTTGATTATTCAAATCCAATAGAACCCGTTATAGTAGCTATAGAAGAAGATGGTGGTGGTGGGGTTGGAACGGCCACTCTAAGTGTTGAAAAGCTTCCTGCTATATTTAATGAAGCTCAGAATAAAGCACTTAATGAAAATCGACGCAGATATGAAGGGCAAGGAAAATTTGGTCCTGGTTCGTTCGTTGAAAAAAATTCAAGTTCTTCGAATGGTTTGGGTGAAACACTACTAAGCCATCCCTTTTTCGAAGATACTCAGTATTTTAGTGGAATTGATTCGGCGCTAAGTCCAAATCCCACAGAAAATCCTGAGGCATATGAGCAATTTATGCAGAAACGTCTAGAATATCACCGCCGATTACAAAAAAATCTTGGCTTAGATGCGAGCGCGAGCAAAAATATAACGCTTGCTAGATAGAATGATAAAGTCTAGTCTTACTCAAGAAATTTTGTTTGGAACACTTGAAGGAGTGGAATATTTTCTTCAGGCTGGTGTGGATATTGAGGCCATCGATGAGTATGGTTTTTCACCTTTAATAGAAGCCGCTATTGCTAACAAAGTAGAGGTTGCTGCCTTATTATTAGAATATGGGGCTGATGCTAATAATGCCGATGTGACGGGTCGTACCGCACTACACTGGGCAGTCGATAATCATAATATTGAGTTATGTGAATTATTGCTAGCTAATAAAGCCGATGCAAATGCTTATACCACATCGGGACAACCGATTTTAGTTTACCCTTTACTAAGGCAACAGGTCGAATTAAAAAAATTGCTTTATCGATATGGTGCTAAGCTTAGTTTTGCGCAAGACTTTATTCAAGCTAAGTTACTTGGGCATCGTTATGAATTAATAGGACAGGTCGATCTTGTTAATGCTGCAGGGCGCTTTATTGAGATAAACTACGAAGGATTTTTTTTAGAGTTTACACTCGATGTAATCCTTAACTCTTTGCGGCGCTATCGGAATAATTTTTCTTCGCGCCATTTGCGGTCTTACTTCGAAAATTTACAAAAGTTGATTGCAGCCTTTGCTAACGCACAGGCCTTACTAAAATATCAACGATATACGCTGAATATTAAAGACCATGCACATAGTATAGATGCCTTGTTAGACCAAGAATTATTATTATTACCCCTTGCTTATGAAGGACATGCCATTGCATTGATTAAATATAAAAATTGGCTGATTCGTTGTGATCGAGGTGAAAATAGTCATCGTGAAGGCAGCATTGTGATCTATGAATGTCAGCGTCCTTGCGCTTGGAATAAAGAATTTTGCAAACAATTAATTTATCAGCGTCAATCTCGTGCGTTTCTAACTCGAGGAATACATCGCTACTTAGGTTTAATCACTATTGCCAATCTTCCCATTCAAGGACAGATTATTGGTAATTGTTCTTGGGCAAATATTGAAGCAAGTATTTTAGCAATATTATTTGTGTTATCAGCAGTTAATTCTAAAGGTCAATTAGTTTCCCGTTCTGAAAAATATCTGAAACAAGCCTCACTTTTTTTCCATGATTGGCAAACGTGGGATAAAGACCGTGCCTTGGAAGAATGTATCCAAGGATTTTATTATAGTAATAAAGCTCGAGGGGCCACTAAAGCAACTATTCTAGCCGCTATTTTATTTCAAAAGATAGCGTATAATTTTAATGATCTAAAACAAGCAGAAGCCATATTAAAAATTTTAACCTTAACTGAGTATAATTATTTGCTAAAAAGTTACTTGAAGGTATATTGGCAATTAAATAAAACCGCTCAGGGAAAAGATTTTATAAACTTGCTCGATGCTTGTGGTGTCAGTCAGGATTTATCATAATAGGTTTGAATTGAAGGAATAATAATCATGAATAGGGAATCATTACTGCAACTAGGCTTTTTCACGTCAAAAAATACTAAAAGAATTGAAATGGAAAAATGGCTTAAGGATATCAGCCGATTTAATGCAAAGTCCATTTATGATTTAACCTGGGAGAATTTTTATAAAGAATTACATAAGTTAGGTATTAAAGAGTTTTTAAAGCAATATGGATATTCTTATAAGAAGAATTTACAGCTGGCAATTGCAAAATCAGAGCTGGGTCAAAAAAGTATAAGTTTGTATGATTTTGAAAAAAGTACAAAGCAAAAGTTACTCTTACTTTTGGGAGATAGTTTTTTTGCTAAAGTTAGGTGCCAGGCATATTTTAACCCCAAAAATCATAAATTATCCACCATTCATTATTATATTTATTATTACAGTTTAAATTTTGCCGCACTAAGTTTGGGTTTTTCTAGTAAACAATCTTTCCTTAATTTTTTTGCACAAACTTGCTATGTGTCTGAATGTATCGAAAATAGGGCAGAAAATTTACGCATGAGTATTCAGAGCCTTTATGAAGTGGATCCATTTGCATTGCGGAAAGAATTAACTGATCTTTACGATAAACCCATAGCTAAGAATAAAAATTTCATAAAATATAATTATACGTTAGAGGAATTAAAGTTAGCGCTAGAAAATGAGGATACCGTATTCGTGGTGGCTAGCTTAGGCGGTGGAAATGCTTATGTGGTCAATAAAAAACTGCAAACATTGAGACCTTTGGTTAATATTAGTTTGCAGGCCCTAAAACTACAATCATGGGAATCTCTGAAGGCGAATACGCCGATTTTTATTTGGAAGATGAAATTATATCAACTTTTTTCGGGCCTAATACACTTATTAGAGTTGGATACTCGTTTATATAGCCCCAGAGTTTTATATCCCTCTTGTATCAGCTTTCATGGGCAATTTTTTACTTCGCACTCTACACAATGCCCTAGACCTAAGCAAGAGAGAGAGAGTCCAGTGATCCCTCATAATCCTCCGCTTTCTTCTTTTTTTGCCACTGAGATAGCAAAGTTTGAAGATTTGTCAGCATGTCCATTTAGACCTTAGGTAACTTTCTTAAAATTCCTGAGCAGTAGACATGTGCGGAGTTATGATTTTTCAGTTTCTGAAAAGACTGCTAACCTGGATTTACAGCTTACTTTTCAGTTAAACCAACGATTAATTCTGGAAGTTGTAAAGAGACAATTAGAATGTTTTATCCCATTGTAATTACCGCATTAAATGGAGTATACTCTGTGCCGCTATCGCGGGGTGGAGCAGTCTGGTAGCTCGTCGGGCTCATAACCCGAAGGCCGTAGGTTCAAATCCTACCCCCGCTACCAATTTTATTGTGTTAGAGGCCCCATTTAAGGGGCTTTTTATTTTGACTAGACTGACGCTAAATATCAGCTTTTGGCGCAGCGCTTTGTTGCCGACTTTGTCTGCGGTGCTCATTTACCTGAGTAAACTCCGCTCCTTGAAAAACCGGCGTCGTGCGTTGCATCCAAAATCTTTGTTTAGCGTCAGCTATTCGGTGGGTAATTTTTTATAATTCAAGCCCTTTGTAGACGATGAAAAACAATTCAGCGATAGAAACAAAGATCTTACCGACGGTTGAAGCCCTCGGTTATGAGTTATGGGCTTGTATCTATCTCACACAAGGTCAACAAAGTGTATTACGTATCACTATCGATAGTGAAAAGGGTATTACGCTTGCTGACTGCGAGCGGGTCAGTCGTCAGATTAGTGCATTATTGGATGTAGAAAACCCTTTGTCAGGTCGTTATAACTTAGAAGTTTCTTCTCCGGGCCTAGATAGACCCCTCGTTAAAGAGAAGCATTTTCAGCGTTATGTTGGTCATAATGTGCGTGTTTTTACACACACGCCCATCGATAATCAACGCAAATTTAAAGGCCTTTTACAATCAGTTGGAGTAGTTGGGATAGTGTTGAATCAGGATGGGAAAGAAGTAGTGTTAACATGGGACAATATTTTGCGTGCGAATGTATTGCCTGAAATGAATAAATAACCGGAGGCAGGCTATGAAAAAAGAAATTTTATTAGTGGCAGAGACGGTATCTAACGAAAAAGATGTTGATAAAGAGTTAATTTTTAAAGCGATAGAAGCCGCTTTGGCGATGGCGACTAAGAAAAAAGCCGGTGAAGATATTGATGTTCGCGTGGCTATCGATCGCCGCACGGGCGACTATGATACTTTTCGTTACTGGACAGTCGTTGCGGATGGAATTAATGCTAATCATCATCTTGAAGATGAGCATGTTCCTTTTGACCCCTTAAAACAAATACCTTTAAGTGAAGCTAAAAAGCGCGATCCCAATAAGCAAATTGGCGATGTAATAGAAGAGCATATGCCTTCGGTTGAGTTTGGTCGTATTGCAGCACAAACGGCTAAGCAAGTCATTATCCAGAAAGTCAGAGAAGCTGAACGTGCTAAGATAGCAGAGGCCTATACCAATCGTATTGGCGAGTTGTTGTCAGGCATAGTCAAGCGTATTACACGAGAAGGTTTGATCGTGGATTTAGGCGCAAGCGTAGAAGCCTTTGTCCCACGTGAAGAAATGATTCCCCGCGAAGAAGTACGATCCGAAGATCGTTTGCGTGGCTATTTATATGCCGTGAATCCACAAGTGCGAGGGCCTCAGTTACTAATGAGTCGTACACGACCAGAAATGTTAATTGAACTCTTTAAGATAGAAGTACCTGAGATTGCTGAAGAGTTGATTGAAATTAAAAGTGCAGCGCGTGACCCGGGTTCGCGCGCAAAAATTGCGGTTAAAACTAATGATGGTCGCATTGATCCTATAGGTGCTTGTGTTGGAATGCGTGGAGCACGAGTACAAGCTGTTTCCAGTGAATTAGCGGGAGAACGAATTGATATTGTACTTTGGGATGATAACCCTGTGCAATTAGCCATCAATGCGATGGCTCCCGCTGAAGTCGCTTCTATCGTGGTGGACGAAGACACTAAAGTTATGGATGTAGCCGTACAAGAGGAACAATTATCGCAAGCTATTGGTCGAAATGGGCAAAATGTACGTTTAGCCAGTGAACTAACGGGATGGATCATTAATGTTATCACTGTGGAAGAAGCGGCAAAAAAAGTGGTTAAAGAGTCAGAAAGTTTACAAAATCTTTTTATGGAACAGCTCGCCATCGATGAAGAGCTCGCCGAGATGTTAGCACGAGAGGGTTTTACTAGTTTAGAAGAAATTGCTTATGTATCAGCGCAAGAACTGCTAGATATTGAAGATTTTGATTCGGAATTAGTAGAAACTCTACAAAATCGTGCTAAAGAAGTGTTAGCAACACAAGCTGCGGCTAAGCAAAAGTCGACGATCTCTGAGCATGACAAATTTTTAGAGCCGCATCAAGATTTACTATCCTTAGAAGGTATTACTGAAGAGATAGCCATCACATTAGCTAAAAAAGGTGTTTCTTCACGCGAGGCTTTAGCTGAATTGGCAGTTGATGATTTGTTAGATATTATCGAATTAGATCGTGAAGTAGCCGGTAAGTTAATTATGGTTGCACGTGCTCCTTGGTTTGCCGAAGAGAAAAAATAGGAGTAAAAAATAGAACTATTTTTTTTACTTAAAAAAATCCAGTAAAATAACAGGGCATGTTATAAGTATATAAAG
>DAIQAW010000044.1:0-7511 GCA_036781465.1 Candidatus Aquirickettsiella sp. | reverse complement strand
GGATATCTACTACTCAAGAAAATCAAAAAAATCCACCCCAAAGTTTTTTACAAGGAGATTCTTCTTTAATTTTTCTAATAAAAAAACCACCAACTTTAACATCCGCTAAAAATCTCATAAATAGTTATTAATTTAATATGGCAACCTATGCAATTGGAGATATTCAAGGTTGTTATGATTCATTACTTCAATTGTTAGACAAAATTAACTTTGACCCACTTCATGATACGTTGTGGTTTACCGGCGATCTGGTAAATCGTGGTCCTAAGTCACTAGAAGTTTTGCGTTTTATAAAAAAATTAAAAAATACCCATGTGGTATTAGGCAATCATGATTTACACCTTTTATCTGTTGTTTATACCGGCGTGCGTTTAGATCCAAAAAATAATTTACAAGCTATTTTAAATGCTTCAGATTTAGAAGAACTATGCATTTGGTTGAGAAACAGATCTTTATTGCATCATGATCCTATTTTAGGCTATACCTTAGTCCATGCAGGTTTCCCACCCACATGGGATTTAGATAAAGCTCTTTTATGTGCTGAAGAAGTAGAAACAATCTTAAGGGGAAAATATTATATTGAATTTTTAAAAAATATGTACGGTAATGAACCTTCTCAATGGAGTGATAACCTTATAGGTTGGGAGCGGTTACGGTGCATTACAAATTGTTTGACCCGTTTGAGATTTTGTGATATCAAAGGGAACTTGGAGCTTACAGCTAAGGGGGGTAATCCAATATCGAACAATTATCTTCCTTGGTTTAAAATACCCAATAGGCATAGTAAAAATTTAAATATTTTGTTTGGTCACTGGGCAGCGTTGCAGGGCCAAACAAATGAGCCCAATGTATATGCTTTAGATACAGGTTGCGTATGGGGAAGAAGATTAACAGCGATGCGCCTAGAAGATAAGGTGCGGATTAGCATCGCTTGTTTAGACAAACTTTAGTCTATGCATATTTTGAAGTTAATTTAAATTAAAAGGATTTAATTTAATTAAGGAATGCAAAGAACTTAAAATGAAAAGAGAAATATTAAGCTATAATTTTAAGGTTAACAAATATCCTTACTGCAAGTGCAAAAGATATTGATATCGGATCGTTCATACGATGATATTGTTAAAAAATAGCATTGTAAAAGGTTGGTTTTTCAATATGAAATTTTACCTTGTGACTGTAAATACCGCTGCGTTCATCTTTATATTCCTGGCTGGCAATGCTAGAAACAATACCTCTTTGAAGATTTTAAAAGCGCATACTAGCTTTTAAAAGTACATTTTGAAAAGAGAGTATATGAAATGAAACTACGAACAATTGCGTCAATTGTAAATAGCAAGCCTTCACAACCAGTTTTTGTTTTTAGACCGAAAGTTATGGAATGTGCGATTAATTACTTTCGTACTCGATTTCACGGCCGCATTTTATATGCAGTTAAAACTAATCCTGAAAATCATGTCATAAATCTTTTGCAACACCAAGGTATTAATGCTTTTGACGTTGCATCATATGAAGAAATTCGTATGATTAAATCGCTTATACCTGATGCCGATCTATATTTTATGCATCCAGTTAAATCTACTTTCGCAATTCAGGAAGCGTATTTTAACTATGGAGTAAAACATTTTGCTTTAGATAGTTTGGATGAGCTTAAAAAAATTATCAGACTTACTGAGAATGCTAAAGATTTATGCTTGCATTTACGTTTGGCAATTCCTAATACGTTTGCTGAATTCAACTTATCAGCTAAATTTGGTATTAATCTGGATGAAGCACCTGAACTTTTAAAAAAAATAAGAAAAGTTGCTTTCAAAATTGGTATTACTTTTCATGTTGGTTCGCAATGTATGCACCCTGATGCCTATCGAATTGCTATACGTTTGGCTAATAAGTTGATTAACCAGTCAAAAACTGAGATTGAATATTTTGATGTGGGTGGTGGATTTCCATCTATCTATCCTGGGATGATGCCACCCGCATTAGATATTTATTTTAATGCTATTCACGAAGAATTTGGGGAAATTACTAATAAATCTCCTCATATAGAACTACTTTGTGAGCCCGGTCGATGCTTAGTGGCAGAAAGTACATCCGTTATTGTACGTGTAGAATCAAGAAAAAAAAATCAGTTATATATTAATGATGGAACTTACGGAAGTCTTTTTGACGCAGGTATTCCGCATTTTATTTTTCCCGTGCGTTTAGTACAAACATCTTATAATAAAAATAAAGATCTTATTCCATTTAGTTTTTATGGCCCTACCTGTGATTCTTTAGATTACATGGAGGGACCTTTTTATTTGCCAAGTGATATAAAAGAAGGAAATTATATAGAAATTGGTCAAGTGGGGGCTTATGGTCGAACTCTTTCAACAGCATTTAATGGTTTTAAACAAGAAGAAGGAGTCATTGAGGTTTCAGATAAACCTATAATGAGTATGTCTTCCGTAACTCATTCACGGAAATCTCGAGAATTTTTGGCTAAATAATAAATTATTTATAAGGAAAACTAATGGATACAGAAATTTGTAAAAATTCACTAAAAGAAAAGCTATTGAATAAATTTGTAGAGCATATTGATATTACGCTTTTTGATTCACGCCCTATTATAGATGCAATGGCTGTAATGTCCTTTACTTCGCGTGATTTGGCGCGTGCAACACAGATTTTTAACGCTATGCTTCAGGATGAACATTGTAGCATAATTTTATCAATTGCAGGTTCGACTTCAGCGGGTGGTTGTATGAAGTTATATGCAGATTTAATAAAATACAATATGGTAGATGCCATAGTGGCTACTGGAGCAAGCATAGTTGATATGGATTTTTTTGAAGCGTTAGGTTTTCGACATTATCAAGGAAGTTCTTCATTTGACGATGGAAAATTACGCGATTTACAGATTGATCGTATCTATGATACTTATATTGATGAAGAGCAACTCCAACGTTGTGATCATGTTATTTTAGAAATTGCGAATAATCTTAAACCACGTGCCTATAGCTCTCGAGAGTTTATCCATGCAATGGGTGCTTATTTAGCGAATGGGCATGCAAAAAAACAAGACTCTTTAGTCCAACTAGCTTATGAGCACGATGTTCCAATTTTCTGTCCTGCTTTTACGGATTCTTCCGCAGGATTTGGTTTAGTACTTCATCAGGTAAAAAATCCAAATTACTATATAACGATTGATTCAATTCAAGATTTTAGAGAGCTTACAGATATTAAAATCAAAGCAGGTACAACCGGCTTATTGATGATTGGCGGCGGCGTACCAAAAAATTTCATCCAAGATACAGTCGTGTGTGCTGAAATTCTTGGTAAATCGGTAGAAATGCATAAGTATGCAATTCAAATCACCGTTGCAGATGTTCGTGATGGGGCTTGTTCTAGCTCAACCTTAAAAGAAGCCTGTTCATGGGGTAAAGTGGATAGAGCATATGAACAAATGGTGTTTGCTGAAGCGAGCTCTGTATTACCACTTTTAGCCAGTGATGCTTATCATCGTGGTTCTTGGAAAGCTCGGAATCGTCGACGTTTTGCTGAATTATTCAATTAATAAAAAAGATTTTATGCAATGTATGATACCCAAAAAAGGTTTTTTAGGATTAGATTCAAACGATGCAGTTGCATATAAAGATGCTAAAGCAGTGATCATTCCTTTTGGCCTTGAAAATTCTGTTACTTATGGTGGAGGAACAGCTAAGGGACCCGAGGCCATTATTCAAGCATCCCACGAAGTTGAATTATTCGATGAACATTTGTGGTGCGAACCTTTCCGCGAAATTGGTATAGTAACATTGGATGAACCAAAGATTGAACGGGCAATCCCTGATGCATTACAACAACTAGAAAATATAGTTAAACAAGTTTTAGATGATAAAAAATTTCCATTTGTTTTTGGCGGAGAACATTCTATTACTATAGGTGCTATACGTCCATTTCTGAAAAAATATGACAATATCATTATGTTGCATTTCGATGCCCATGCTGATTTACGAAATGGATATCAGGGCCAACATTACTCACATGCTTCAGCCATAAGACGTTGTTTAGATCATGAGAAACTTAAGGTAGTTTCAGTGGGAATTCGCAATGTTTCAAAAGAGGAAATTCCCTTTATTGAAGAAAATCGTCATAGAATTCACATTTATTGGGGAAAAGATAAAAAAAACTGGGATATTAAGCAAATCGTATCTCATTTAAAAGATCATCCAATTTATTTGACATTCGATGTAGATGGTTTTGATTCAAGTGTGATGCCTGCAACAGGGACACCAGAACCAGGTGGGCTATTTTGGGAAGATGCTATAGAAATTATTACCGCAGCAAGCAAAGTTGGTACTATCGTAGGAGCTGATATTAATGAACTTGCTCCTATTCCTCATCTACATAGCTGTGATTTTTTAGTCGCAAAACTTGCTTATAAAATTCTTTCTTTTATTAAATAATTATTTAATAAAAAGCACAGTAATTTGGGAAGTAGGATAAGTTACTTTCTTTACCATAAAAGGTTTGAGATCTTGCATCAACAGCTGATCAGCCGGTTTAAGTTGTTGCAGAATAGCCTGCTTTTTTAACGGCTGAAATTGTAAATGCCATGTTTTATGATAATGAATTAGACCTAGCCAAATTGGAAGACCATTGCTTAGGCTTTTATGAGAACTCCAAAGATTTAAAACTAATAAATTATGTGTTGATGGAAAATATTTTGTCATAGTTAATGCAGGTGCTTTACCTGCATTTGAGGAAACAAACAAAGGTAGGTTTGGATCATGGTTATGCAAACTCAACTGATATAGGGTGGTATAAATTTTCGTATTTGGAAGTGTATGCCAGGCATGTTTTTCTAAATAAATTTGAATATCAGAGAGTTTTCCTGCCCATTGTATATTTAACGCTTCAATTTTTTGACCAAAATGACCTATACGGTAATTTGGTTTTAGGGAATTAGCATTATTCCACCAGTTATTAAAACTGATGGTTTGTTCTGGAAAAAAAAGTTGAGAATTTAAGAATAATTTTTTATACCCATAGGAGAGATTAGCACCCCAACATAGCAATAAAATTAAAATACCCAAAGCAGCAATGTTGGTCGATGAAATAGTTGTATGTTCTATTTTTCTACGATAAGAAAGTATCAGGCCAGCGAGAATACTAATTCCGAGCAAAGCGCCAGCTAAAACATCACTAAACCAGTGAGCAGTTAAGTAAATACGTGAAAACATAACTAAAAAAATAATAAAGCTAGTAAATCCATAAATTAACATTCGTTGTGGTTTAGGTTTTTCTATAGCAATTAATACAGAGAAAAATCCCAAAATTGAAATGCCACTAACGGTATGTCCGCTAGGGAAAGATGCCCCAAGAGGTGATTGGATTAAACCATGGGGACGAGTTATATCTAAAATATGTTTAAAAATATCACCCAAACCATAGCTTAATATCCCTGCTAGTCCCCAATGTAAGCTTAACCAAAAATTTCTTTTTATTAAAAAGAAACCTAACATAATCATCCAAAATACAGCGAGTATTTTTGGGCTCAATTCAGCCATAGCAACAAAAACCATGTCTAAGTTTTGTTGACGTAAACTACGCATTAAATGGTAAATGGGTTCATTTAAATACGTTGCAAAACCTTGATGCGAAACACTAAAGGCTAAAAATAAAAATCCCATAGCGCAAAAAATGCAAATTAAAGCAAGTGCTAATTGGGCGTGTGATTGAGGATGTCGATAATCTGTTAAAAGAGAAGTGATGGTTTTAAGTTTTGGATGGTTACGCGTGAAGCGCCAAAGATAAGCAACCTGTGTATCTAATAAACGACTAAACCATGCGTAACAAGATTTTATAAAAGCATAAACTAGCCAAACAAACAGTAAAAGCAAAACAACAAATATAATTAATTTACTGGCTACTTCAGGTGGTAGTTGTTGGGAAGCTTGACCCAAAAGAATACCAGGTAACATATACACTGGTGCCCAGGCAATAGCAGAAATGATATCTGCAATTAAAAATTGGCGGCTAGGCATTCGTACCATGCCTGCGATAAAAGGTAAAATAGCGCGAATAGGTCCAAAAAAACGGCCGAAGAAAATACTTTTTCCACCGTGCTTATTAAAAAAAGCTTCGCCTTTTCGTAAAAGTTTGGGATAGCGACGGAATAGCCAAAAATCTTTACTATGATGGTGATAATGTCTACCTATCCAAAAACTAAGTACATCACCGGTGATAGCACCAGCGATTGCCCATAAAACAATAGGTGTAAATGATAAAACTCCTATTCCAATTAAGGTACCGATAGCCGTCATGAAAACAGCCCCTGGGACTAATAAACCTATCATCACTAGGCATTCGAGAAAGGAAATAAAATAAGTAATTAAACCTGCTAGATAGGAATGAATTTGTAGCCAATCAAAAAAAGGTTTGAGATCGGGGAGCGTCATTAGGCTACATTTTCTCCAGCCGCTTGTTTATCGGCATGATATGAAGAACGAACTAGCGGTCCACTCGCTACACGAATAAATCCCATTTTTTTGGCTAAATGGCCAAGATCTTGGAATTCTTGAGGAGTCACATAGCGTGCAACAGGAAAATGATGGCGACTAGGTGCGAGGTATTGGCCGATGGTGATCATATCCACCTGATGTTTACGTAGATCTTGCATGACTTCTTTTACCTCTTCCAAGGTTTCTCCTAGCCCTAACATAAGTCCTGATTTGGTAGGGATCCCTGGGAAACGATTCTTAAATTCTAATAATAATTGTAATGACCAATTATAATCTGAACCTGGGCGGGCTTGTTTATATAAACGTGGTACTGTTTCGATATTATGATTAAACACATCGGGTAATTCAGGTGCGATAGCATCTAAAGCAACAATCATACGGCCTCGAAAGTCGGGTACAAGCACCTCTATAGTCAAGTTGGGGCAACTTTGGCGTAAGGCCTGTAAACAGGCTGTAAAGTGAGCTGCTCCACCATCGCGTAGATCATCGCGATCAACGGAGGTAATCACCACATAGCGCAGACCCATCTGCTTAACCGTTTTAGCGAGATTTTCAGGTTCATCTGGATCTAAGGGATCCGGTCGTCCATGGCCGACATCACAAAAGGTACAGCGACGCGTACATTTGTCTCCCATAATCATAAAGGTAGCCGTACCATGATTAAAACATTCGCTTAAATTGGGACAAGAGGCTTCTTCACACACAGTATGAAGACGATTTTCGCGTAACATTGTTTTCAGTTGGTCTACTGCACTTGTAGTAGGTAATTTAATTCGAATCCAGCCCGGCTTACGTAATTGGACAGTAGGCTCAATTTTTATTGGAATGCGAGCCATTTTTTCAGCTCCGCGTTGCTTTTGTCTAGGATCTGGTGGTTTTAATTCCATAATTTTAAAAATTTTATAATAAAAAGAAGTAATTTTAGCATACTGTTAATGAAATATACGTTAGCTTAGTGTGACATTTGTTGAAATTATTTTTAAACAAAACTATTGAAAAATACATGAT
>DAIQAW010000043.1:0-7518 GCA_036781465.1 Candidatus Aquirickettsiella sp. | reverse complement strand
GTACAAAATATTTAGACAAAAATATGCGGTTGGTGATAATGCTGTAATGCGATATTTATCCGACATGGGTCAAAAACCGCAAGTAATGGTTGTTTCATGTTGTGATTCACGTGTCGACCCAGCATTAATATTACAATGTAATCCGGGTGATTTATTTGTGGTGCGCAATGTTGCGAATATAGTGCCGCCTTACCAAAAGGATGAAGCTTTACATGGAACAAGCGCCGCCTTAGAATTTGGAATTCGTTTGTTAAATATTAAGCATCTTATTTTATTAGGTCATAGTCAATGCGGAGGAATAGATGCTTTATTAAATAGCCAAAATTTATCACAAAACGATTTTATTACTAAATGGGTTTCTTCAATAAAAATATCTGGGAATAAGATAAAAAATTCAGATGAATATGCAAAATTAGCTTTAAATCGTTCTTATGAAAACTGTATGACATTTCCTTGGATAAAAGAAAAAACTGAAACCCAAGTATTAACTATACACCGTTGGTTTTTTGATATTAAAACTGGTAAAATCTTCACTTATTCAGAAAACTACAATATCTATCAAGCACTAGATGTTTAGTTTTGGCTAGCTAGTGTTGATGATAAGCGTTGTTTCTTTTCTTTCACTCGTCTAATTGCAGCTTGAATATAAGCATTTTGTTCATTTTGTGGTTGAGTATTATTTTTAATTAGACTAGTTTGATCCTGTGTTAATTTAAGACGTTGATTTTTTGCATAATAACGTTCTCGTGCTTGCTGAGGATTATAGTTAGGCTGACTTAATGGCAACATATCAATACAGTCAACTGGGCAAGGCGAAAGACAAAGTCTACAGCCAGTGCATTCTTGCGTTAATACAACATGTAATTGCTTGGCAGCACCAAGAATAGCGTCGACAGGACATGCTTGGATGCATTTCGTACATCCAATACATTCAGACTCGCGTATAGACGCTATCATGGGTGGTGTTATGTGTTTATGTATTTCTTCCATAAATGGTTCAGATTTTTTTTCTAGCAATTTTGCCAAATTTTGCAGTGTTTTTATACCTCCCGGCGGGCAACGATTTATTTCAGCTTTATTTTCTGCAATAGCTTGAGCATAAGGGAGGCAAGCAGAATAACCACACTGGCCACATTGTGTTTGTGGAAGTAAAGCGTCAATCTCATTAACTAGAGCTGTAAGATCTCTTGTTGAAATAGATATTTTTTTCGATTTCATTTTTAGATAAGATAAACAATAACTAGTTTTAATTGGTAGCGATAGAATCCGTTTTCTGCATATTCTGGATAATTTCTTCAGGGATGCGCTGTAATAAGGGCGCAAAAGTATTAATGGTATGATCCAATAAGGTATTTTGTCGTTGGTTCCAAGTCATTACAGGAATATTTAGAAATTTTTCTGTTTTTTCAGCTGTAATAGGTAATATCGGTTTTAAGTAAATCATTAAAATTCTAAACAGATTTATGCCTAAGCTGCATACCTCATGAGCTCGCAGAATTGAGTCAGAATTTTTTATCAAGAGCCAAGGTTTCTCAGCATCTATCATTTGATTAGCTTGATCAGCTAATTCCATAATGCTTTTAATTGCTCGATTGTAATCTCGGTTTTCATAATAAGCTGCAATTTCATCACCTTTATTGATAAATTCTAGAATTAGATTAGGCATCAATAAAGGTGCTGATAGTTTATTAGCAAATTTTTTATTAATAAAACTTGCACAACGACTAGCAATATTGACTAGCTTACCGATTAAATCCGAATTAATTTTCTGCATAAAATCATGCCAATTAAAATCAATATCCTCTGTTTTGTGGCTTAGTTTGGAAGCAAAATAATAACGTAAATATTCAGGATCTAAATGATTAAGATAATGCCGTGCAGAAATGTAGGTTCCGCGGGATTTTGACATTTTTTGACCATTAACAGTCACATAACCATGTACAAAAATTGCTGTAGGTGTACGAAAACCTGCACTTTTTAAAATAGCTGGCCAAAAGATAGCATGAAAATTAATGATATCTTTACCAATAAAATGGTACAACTCGGTATTAGTGGCAGGAGACCAATATTCGTCAAAATTTAAACCCTTTTGATGCAGGCAAAGATTTTTAAAGGCTGCCATATAGCCGATAGGTGCATCGATCCATACATAAAAAAATTTATTATCCGTTCCTGGAATTTTAAAACCAAAATAAGGTGCATCACGTGAAATATCTAGATCGTGCAAACCTTCTTTAAACCATTCTAGAAGCTTATTACTTATTTCTTCGGCAAGATGATGCTCCTGGGTTATCCAATTATGCAAGAATTCGGTATAATTAGAAAGCTGAAAAAAATAATGTTCTGAGTCTTTTGCTACTGGTGTAGCTCCTGTAATTGTCGATTTAGGATCAATGAGATCCAAAGGTGAGTAGGTAGAACTACATACTTCACAATTATCACCATATTGGCCGGGAGTTTTGCAACAAGGACAGATACCTTTCACATAACGATCCGGTAAAAACATTTGCGCTTTAGGATCATAAGCTTGTTGAATAATTTTGCTGTAGACATCCCCTTTATTTTTCATCCTTTGATAGATAAGTGTTATGAATGCTTCAGTTTCTGGTGAATGAGTTGTATAAAACTTATCAAAATCAACATAAAACTCAGAAAGATCGCGTTTATGTTCTTCGGCAATTTGAGTTACTAATGTATCAGGGCTAATTCCTCGATGTTGAGCTGCTAACATCACGGGAGTCCCATGCGCGTCTTCGCCCGAGATGAAAATACAATCCCGCGCTAGCATTTTTTGAAAACGTACCCAAATATCCCCTTGAATATGTTCTAATAAATGACCGATATGCAAAGAACCATTAGCATAAGGTAATGCGATAGTAACTAATAATTTACGAGGTGTTTGCTGCATACTTATCTTTTGCGTATTATTGGTTTCTAGATTTTGCCTTTTTGCGAGGAGTGGCGTCAAGTTATAATTCTAAAGCTATGTTAGAAATTACTGATAGAGTTAAATATATTATTGCTATTGCCTCTGGGAAAGGTGGTGTTGGGAAGTCAACGACTGCTGTTAATTTAGCATTGGCCCTCGCAGAAAAAAAAGGTGTTAGAGTGGGTATATTGGATGCAGATATCTATGGTCCCAATCAACCCCAGATGTTAGGCGTCAGTGAAAAGCCAACCAGCAAGGATGGTAAAACTTTAGAGCCTGTTTATGCTCACGGCCTACAATCTATGTCTATCGGTTATTTAATCGATGTAAATACCCCAATGATATGGCGTGGTCCTATGGCTACAGGTGCTTTGCAACAATTATTAAACGATACTCATTGGGATAACTTAGACTATTTGATTGTGGATTTACCACCCGGTACGGGTGATATTCAGTTAACCTTAACTCAAAAAATTCCTCTCGCTGGAGCTGTGATAGTAACGACACCGCAAGATATTGCTTTGTTGGATGTACGTAAGGCGATAGGAATGTTTAATAAAGTTAAAGTCCCTTTATTGGGAGTTGTTGAGAATATGTGTATGCATGTTTGTAGACAGTGTGGTCATGAGGAACCTATTTTTGGTGATGGCGGGGGTGAACGAATTGCTAAAGAGTGCAATATTAATTTATTAGGTGTTTTACCTTTAGACAGCCGTATTCGTAAACAAGCTGATTCGGGCAGACCTATTTTTATTGCAGAACCACACGGCGCGATTGCTGATGTCTATCGAGAAATAGCCAACAAAATAGCTGAACAGCTAAGCCAACCAAAAACAGCTTGTCGATTTCCAAAAATTGTCATAGAGAAAAAATAGTATACTCACAACAATTGAGTTTTGTGCAAATGCTGCGTCCATATGACAATTTGGTAATATGATGGCCATCAAGATTGCGAATTGAGCGGCAATGTAAAAATAAATTCAAGTATAAAGAGTATTTGAGGAAAATATTATGTCTATTAAATCTGACGCATGGATTTGCCGCATGGCAAAAGATCACAATATGATAGCGCCGTTTGAATCTAAACAGGTGCGTCAAACCGCAGCTGGACGGATCATTTCTTATGGTGTTTCAAGTTATGGATACGATGTACGTTGTGCCAATGAGTTTCGTGTTTTTACGAATATTAATTCTGCTATTGTCGACCCTAAGAGTTTTTCAGAAGGAAGTTTTGTCGATATAAAAAATGATGTGTGTATTATTCCTCCTAATTCATTTGCTTTAGCACATACAGTTGAATACTTTCGCATTCCAAGAAATATTCTTACAATTTGTGTCGGCAAATCAACTTACGCACGCTGTGGAATAATTGTGAATGTCACTCCATTAGAACCCGAATGGGAAGGTCAAATTACCTTAGAATTTTCCAACACAACGCCCTTACCTGCTAAAATATACGCAAATGAGGGTGTGGCACAGATGTTATTTTTGGAATCTGATGAGATTTGCCAAGTTTCTTATCGAGATCGTAAAGGCAAATATCAAGGTCAGAGAGGAGTGACCTTGCCCGTGACTTAAAAATTCTTATCTCTACTCTTTCTTTAGCTTAAGAGTACGTTTAAAGTAATCTTGTTTCATAAAGGTTTTAGCTTTTTCTAAAGTGTCTTCAGCAATTTTATTGGCTTGTTCTGTTCCTTGGTTTAAAATCTTAAAAACCTCGCCTAGTTCATTTTCGTAGATTTTTCGACGTTCACGCATCGGTTGCGTTATTTCAACCAAGATATCGATTAATTGATGTTTACATTCAACATCTTTAATTTGTCCTTTACGATATTTATCTTTCGCTTCAATAACCCAGTCTTTATCCGGATTAAATACATCATGGAATATCCATAAAGGATTATTTTCAACAGTCCCCGGGTCCGTCGCTCGTAATCGATGTGGATCGGTATACATGCCCATTACTTTTTTCTTGATCGTATCGGGGTCATCACTTAGATAAATGGCATTATTTAAAGATTTACTCATTTTGGGTAATATCCCATCAGAGTTGGGTGGTCCAGTACCAATTAAACGACGCACTGTGCTAAGTTTTGGTTGGGCAATAGGAAATAATCCTCCGCTGGAAACATAATCTTCGTCTTTTGTTTGTGGGTCAACACCGCAATAAATTTGGTTAAAGCGACGTGCACATTCGCGAGCCAACTCTAAATGAGCGACTTGATCTTCCCCTACAGGTACAATTTCGGGACGAAAACTAAGAATATCTGCCACCTGGCCGACTGGATATAATAAAAAACCAAAAGGATAATTATCGCCAAGATTTTTTTGGCGGATTTCATCTTTAATAGTTGGATTACGCATGACTCTAGGAAAAGAAATCAACATACTAAAAAAGCAGGTCAGTTCAGCAATGGCAGGAACTTCCGATTGAACAAAGATATGACTTTGTTTAGGGTCGATACCGGCGGCGAGATAATCTAATGCAATTTCTAAAGTATTCTGCCGAATTTCTTCAGGAAATTCCGCGCGAGTCGTGAACGCATGAACATTAGCAATAATAAAGTAACAATCATAGTTTTTTTGTAAAACCACGCGTAAAGCTAGAGAGCCCACCCAATGGCCAAGGTGAAGTTTTCCTGTGGGCGTATCGCCTGTCAGTAAGCGTGGTTTTGCTAGAGTCATAGTCATATTTAATTTAAACTGAATGTCATTGTGCTAACTTAATGTAATTAATTCAAGTTTTTTATATTTTTTTTGTTTAAATAGCAGACTTAAAACAAAACTGCATAAAGGTTTTAACTGGAATGTTATTGCTATTTTATCTGTGTTAACATGCCGACTTCTGTTAAGTTAAGGAGAGTAGGCTATGTCAGCCGTTCAATCCAAAAATTCGTCTAAGATCTTTATTGATTTATCTACCGAAGAATTAATTAACCACGCTGTAAAACGTAAAGAAGGTTTGATCGCAGCTAATGGTGCTTTTTCAGTGACTACAGGCAAACGAACGGGCCGCTCACCAAAAGACAAATTTATTGTCGCTGAGCCTAATAGTGAAAAAGACATTGATTGGGATTCTGTTAATCAAGCATTTTCAGAAGATCGCTTTCAAATGTTATGGCAACGTGCCGAACAATATGCCAAAGAAGTAGATTTATTTATTTCTAATCTTCAAGTTGGGGCTGACCCAACCTATTATTTACCTGTCAAAGTAATTACTGAGTATGCTTGGCATAATTTATTTGCGCGACAACTTTTTATTCGTCAAGATAATTTTTACGGAAAAATTAATAAAGCAGAATGGACGATATTAAGTCTTCCTGGATTGAAAACTGATCCGCAGCGGGATGGAGTTAATAGCGATGCAACTTTAGTTATCCATCTTACCGATCGTAAGGTTTTATTATGTGGACATCAGTACGCGGGTGAAATCAAAAAAGCAATGTTTTCAGTAATGAATTATTTACTGCCCGCAGTAGATGTTTTACCTATGCATTGTTCAGCTAATGTAGGGAAAAAGGGTGATGTTGCTTTATTTTTTGGATTATCTGGGACAGGTAAAACCACCTTATCTGCTGATCCGGATCGTTTTTTGATTGGAGATGATGAACATGGTTGGAGTGAAACAGGTGTTTTTAACTTTGAAGGTGGTTGTTATGCTAAATGCATTGATCTTTCTAAAGAACGTGAGCCTTTAATATGGAACGCTATACGTCATGGCGCAGTAATGGAAAATGTAGTGTTAAATCCAGAAACTTTAGAGCCAGATTACAAAGATGCAACGCTAACCCAAAATACTCGAGTCGCCTATCCAATAGATTTTATTGAATCTCGTTTTCGAGCAAATCGAGTTGATCGCTTGCCGGATGCAGTTATTTTTTTGTGTTGTGATTTATTTGGCGTATTACCACCGGTTGCGTGTTTAAATCATGAGCAAGCGGCATATTATTTTTTAAGTGGATATACTGCATTGGTGGGTAGTACTGAGGTAGGTCAATCAGAGCCCATTAAGACCACATTTAGTACTTGTTTTGGTGCACCTTTTTTTCCGCGGCCAGCAAAGATCTATGCTGAACTTTTAATTAAGCGTTTAAAAACGAGTCATGCCAAAGTGTATCTTGTTAATACGGGTTGGACTGGCGGTGCCTACGGAGATGGAGGGCGACGTTTTTCTATCCCTGTAACACGCGCCGTTGTTAAAGGTATTTTGACTGATGAAGTAAGTAAAGCTGAATCAGAATTAGTGCCGGGTTTTAAATTTTCTGTTCCTAAGCATTTATCAGGTATAGAGAGTGATTTATTAAATCCAAAAAAGACTTGGAAGAATCCAAAGGATTATGATCTTAAAGCGCATGAGTTAATCGATAAATTCATTAGCAACTTTAAGCAATTTGATGTAAGCCTAGCTATTCGAAATGCTGGGCCGGTTACCTATACAAGCATTTCTGGGTAAAGAGGTATCTAAAGAGTTTGCTTTGTCTGATTTAAAAAAAACTGACGTTTGATGTTTATTGCAGCTATTTTTTTTAGGGCTTGAGCCAGGAGATTGAAAAGTTAGTCTGAATAATCGATGAAGAATCTCTCTAATG
>DAIQAW010000042.1:0-7524 GCA_036781465.1 Candidatus Aquirickettsiella sp. | reverse complement strand
CCATAGAGGTCTTCGATGATGGGGGTACGACAAATAGCGGCTGCATCCGCAAGTAAAGGCATAGCATAACGTTGTGCCAACATGGCTTCATGCGGAAATCCAGAAATAAATAAAGCATCAGTGACTTCCCACCATGTCGTACGTTGATCAGGAATAAAACCCATTTCTTCTAAAATTCCATCGACCAAGGGTTCAATATTTATCGTGTACGGATAAGGCATGCCTTCATCTGCTAAATTTTTATAAAGCTCATCGATGACCAAACCAGCCATATCGGAAATCCCATCGTAAGGCTTCACCGCACCTAACGGCGTCGTTAATAGTGTTAAAAAGTTAACTAAAAAACTACGTTCTTGTGGTGTTGGATAACGACAACCTAGTTGTGTATCAAATGGATTAATCGAATAATCCGCCGTCATGCGTAACCGATGATAGGCCACCCAATGCCGATTAGCGACCGGTAAAGCCTCGCGCAATAAAGAAATTAAACCACTACTCGACGGACCAATATCAATAATGGCAATACGTGGTAAACGCTGTAAACCACCCGCCAAACAAAGCGCTAAATTTAAGGTATTAGATAATACCGATTTTCCTGAGCCTGGTCGCGCATAAATCAAATCGATCCAAGTTGTTTGTTCGCTAGAACCTGGCTGAAAGGGCCATGGTTTACCATCAGGACTACGAAATAATTGTGCTCCGGTTTTCCAAGGAGATGCGGGTCGTGTAATCGGTAACATATAAACGACCTGCGAAAATGGAAGTATAGTCGGCGTTGCCACACTTTCTGCAGATATACCTAACAAGGTTGAAGCAAGGCCTCCAAACGGATCACCTGAGACTTCAGAAACATCACAAGAGCCCCAACCTTCAATAGCTTTAGCTAATTCTGCAGCACGCGTGCGTAATAAACCTATTTGGCCCTCAGGTGCCCAAGTACACGCCGCAACGCGTAATCTCACCACTGCATCATCGGTATTAATAGCCACGTATTGTAATAAATTATATGCATCACTTAATAAACGATTTTGTGCCGAAGAAAAACTTAGTATAGCTGCCAATACCGATCGTAATTTAATACAACGTATACCGTCACTTTCTACAAAAAAAGAAATGCGCCATGGAATTCTTGCAGATAAAGTACGTTGTAATAAGGAATTAAAGGTTTTTATTTCTTTCGGTAGCAGATCAATAAAAACACATGAATAAATCTTATCGCCGAAACGTACCGTCCTTAAATCCAAATTTTCGGCATCACGAGGTAGCACTTGACGAGCCAATGAAGGCCACAAAATATCAGAAATGGTATTGCGAGAGCGGTCATATTCTTTCAGTGAAATTTTATCCCCTGGTAATGCTGGGCGCCAATCTTTATCAGTAAAAGCAGGGTCAGCTATCGAACGTATCGCATGCAGTGCATCATGAACTTCTAATAAATTCGCAGTAATATATAAATTAGCTAAATCATGGCGTATCGAACGAATAAACGCATCGTGTGAATCGCGTAAATCAGGAATAGCCGCAATAACATTCTGCGTGAGTATGGAAGGAGGTATTTTTTTTTCACGAATAAATTTTAATTTATCTTTAGTAGCTCGCTGATACTGTTCTGAAGTTAAGCTTATTGGACGCGTCCAACAAACTAAATAGACACTTTCAGAAGCACAATGCTTTGCTAGAAAATTAATGCGTTCTGCAAATAAATCACTTAAATCTAAATTTAAACGTTGACTGGTTTGTTTACCTGGTTCTAAGATTTCTTTAAGCAATTCTGAAACAACATTTCTATCATATTGAAATAAAACTTGCAGTGCGTGCCCTGAGCGTGACAGAGCGGTTTGCAATGTCTGTGTTAATCCTTCATGTAGTCGTTGAAATTCAGTTGTTCCTATCAGTTGCGTCACTCCAACGATCTGGATAACTGAAATGAGTGAACCATCATGAGCAACCAGTACGTTAGGGCTATCGGCGGTTTCTAAATCGCAATAGGATTCTACCGTCTGCTTAAGTGATGTACTCAACCAAGCTAGAAAGGAATCTATTCCATCTAAAAATGAATCTAGAAATTTAGCCATACAATTTTTTTATTGTAAAAGTGTTGTTATCGAACGTGACCAATCTGTACTTTGATACCTAAAACCTGCCCGCGAAGGTAATAAACGAATCGTGCGAAAAATTTTCTTGTCCAATAAATTTTTATTTCCAGATTCAATAATAAGCTGACCGAAAATTGAGGGTTGTTGCAATTGTGCTCCCCATTCATCTTCAATAATTTCGGCACGTAACTTTAAATTTCGATAAGCATTTTGCGCGGTTTCTTTATATTTACTTTCATTATTCATTGCCGTAAATAATAAATGGCAAAATCCATTCAAATGATTTTGCGATACTTCAGGCAAATAAATTAACACCCCTCCACCATAGGTTTCGACTGATTCTAAAAAAAAGCATTGAGTGCATAAACTACAAGCCGTCACTAAATTAGACAGTTTATTGTTATGATAATTTTGATCCAAATTAATTATTTCTTGGTGTTTTGTTGAATGTAAGCCACAAAATTGACAGGTAAATTTATCGCGCTGCCAAATTTTCTGACTAAATTCCTCAAAATGCTGATCCAACTTACGTTGCATAAAAAGGCGCCAACCATGAGGATTTACGTTCAATTTAATCGGATACATCGTTTAAAGACCCGGCAATCCCGTTGTACCATATATTCCAGCTGCACCACTGGTCCCGCCAAAAATTGTGTAACCCGCAATAATAAATATATGCGGTAAAAAAATTAATGCTGATCCAACAAATAATAAGGCAATCGGTGTTCCTATCGGAATTTGTGTCGGATTATCTTTGTGCGCTTTAAACTTCAACATTGAGGCCATCACAAAACCGATTCCTGCCATATACGCACCTGCAGTAATTAACTTTGCTAAACCATAAAATGATTGGGTAATCTTTAAAGCCATTTCGCCTAATGTCAGCACTTCGGCTTTACTTATTGCCGTATAAGCTAGGCACCCTAACATCACTGCAAATACGGATATGCATCGCTGGATACTTAATTTTTTTACCAAAATCACCTTCTTATTTTCATGCATTTCTTAACCCTTAATCATTCATCTATTCTAAACTAAATGATGACTTTTGATTGACTCACTCAAAACAAAAGCTCCTTTAATAATAAGGATCTAATGCTAGGGTGTTAGCGCAACACCCTATAACTCGCATAAGACCTCCTTCGGAGGTTTTATTGACCTTCTCCAGGAAGCCCAGTTGTACCGTAGACGCCACCTGCTCCACTGGTTCCACCAAAAACCGTGTAACCGGCAATGCGGAATATATTCGGTAAGAATATCAATGCGGCACCAATAAACAGTAAAGCAATGGGTGTACCAATAGGAATTTGCGTAGGGTTATCTTTGTGCGCTTTAAACTTCAGCATCGAAGCCATGCAAAAACCAATACCTGCCATATAAGCACCTGCAGTAATCAATCTAGCAAGTTGACTAAAAGAACCCGTAATCGTGCTAGCCACCTTACCTAAATTATCATCATCTGCTAAGGCTAAGCTGGTATAAAAATAGGCACTCATCCAAAGGGATAATTGACCTAAACAAGCTATACTGCGCTGAATGAACTTAGGTTTAAGAAATTTATTCTTCATTTTTTAAACTCTCCAAACTTACATAGTTTATATACAATTCATACGACTACATGCCAAAACTAGCTTGTAGTATTTCTTTTGTGCCTTCGATATTAATCGCTAAAAGACCAGCAACAATATGCGTAACGGCTTTACCCACTGAACTTCTACCATTGGGGTTAGATGTATGGGTCAAACTAACCCAACCTTTTATGAACGAGATAGTACCTATTAATTGAACAAAGAGCAAAACTGCTCTTGAGGCTAATAGTGTGGACACGTTATGAACCGGCATATAGCTCATGGGATCCTTCACATCAGTGGTCGAAAAAGTCGATAACATCATGCTGTTAAAAGCTGTCGGTGCATAGAGCAATGCCGTACCCGCAAAAAAGACCATCATTGTGGCTTTAAAGTTAGTTTGGACTGACATCATGGTACGTAAATCCCCGTACACCTTTAATTGATAGACACCTCGAAAAATAAAAGCGATCCCCATCAAATAAGCTAAGGCAGTAATTAAACGATAAATATTCGGAAATTGATTGGTCATATGGAGCAACATCGTTTCAACATTCGCATACTGAGCTCCACTACCACATCCGCTAAGCAACAAACAAGACAGGAGAAAAAGAGCATTCCTCCAGTGTTTTTTTATTAAATTGTTGTTGACCTCAAATAAGTGCATATTAATTATCTATCGTCTGGGTTGTAACCAATAATAGCTCCTGAACTTAACGTGATCGTTCCCTGACTAGGATCTATCGCTGTTATAACACCATAACCTGCTAATTTATCTCGCATGCCTAAAGTCAATGTCGAACCATCTTGTAAGGTTAACCACACACGACCAGGAATAATAGCCCGCACATAATAAATAGGTTTAGGTGCGGATTTTTTTCTTTCGATGAGTTTAGCTTCTGTTTTTTTTTGTTTTTGCAAAAAAGCTTCTTGCTGGGTATGGAGTAGCTGAGTTTGTTCATTGATATCGGCTAATCGCGAATTAAGATCCGCTAGAGTTGATCGAATATCACTTAAATCTGAATCGAAAGTTTGCAAATGCGCTTGCAATTCACGTTGTTCTTGCTCCATATGATTAAAACGATTATCAAGCGCTATGTTAGCTTGCACAGCTGCTGGAACTACTGGGACTACAGGTTTTTGTGCAATTGCGACAACTTTAGGTTTAGGCGTAGCCTGTATCTTATGAATTAATGTACTTACTATTTTATAAATGCCCAAACTAGCAAAAATAATAAATACGATTAAAAAAATATGGTGACGTTGTGTCTTTTCCAGAATAGCAGCAGCCGGATCGACACTGCTCGTTGCATCAGAAAAGTGTGACGCAGATTCTATGGTTGAATCCTGAAGCTTGTATTCTTCATCAGAATTATAGTTTTTATTATCCATTATTTCCTCACTCTAAAAAATATACTCTTCGCACTTGCATTTTTGCCTGGGTTGCCGCTCAATGCAGAATCCTCATATCTATCAATACACTTCGGTTGCTTCGTTCTCGCGGCACCTGCCAAAAATCCCACACTGTGAGCATGTAATAAACATAAAAATTAACTCGTCGGCAAAGCCGCTAAATCGGAAAGAAATAATATACCCATTGGTGTTCCAGAAAAAACCTTTACTGTCGGCGGTGTATTAAATATATTTCTCAATACTGATGAATATTGCAGGCCCACTTGGCCTAAGCCGACAAAAATTCTATCCCGTGGGGACAAATTATTTTTTTGCGGTTGATTATCAGGCGTAGGCGGGAAAAGAGAAATATTATAATTTGGTGCTGAATTAATAAAGGATTGTCCATAACCTTGGATAAAAGCGGAAGCAAATAAAGTTCCATAACGTAACCAATAATGATTATTGGTATCGCTAGATAAAGCGGTACGTGCGGTATTCTCATCAATCGCAACAGTATTAATAGCGACACTTTCGGATAACTTGGGTAGCGTTAAGGTATTAAAAGAAAGTAAAACTTTTTGACCTTGATTACTTAAAGTACCCATTATACGAGCACCTTTAAATTTACCTTGTACTATCTCAGCTAATACAGGACCTGGCTCATCACTATTTACCGCCGTTAAAAGTACTGCATACATAATCGTCCCTGCTTTTACTGCAGGGGTTTTGGCGCCTGCTGGAGATCCAGGTAAAGCGCCACCTAAACCAGTCCCAAGACGATTTAAGTCTGGAGTTCCTGCCACATATTGTTGATTAGGTGAAACCCAAGCGGCAAAAAGTTGACTGGCTTGCGTACTCATCGAACTCTGCATTTGTTGTTGTAATTGATCGGCTTTCTGGGCTGAAATTTGTTGTGCTTGTCTTTCTAAAATGCTTTGCAATTCTGGATTGGGTTTATTTGAAGTATCAGAAAGTAAACTTACAGCAGCATTAGTTACATTATCACTATGGGTTGTTGACGATACAGGAATATTATTATTTTTATGAGGCGGTATAGTACTACCAATCGGATTACCTTGACTATCGCGAACAATTCCATCAGCACCTAATTTTCCTAATGCTTTACCTTGTACATCCCTAACGACGCCATCACTACCCACCGTTCCAACGAGGTGATCTTGATCGTTATACACAGGCGTGCCAGGTGCGGTTGCACCGAGTTCTCCAATAATTTCATTATGTAATCCACGTACCAAACCATCACTATCCAGCTTACCAATAACCTTTCCTTGTGCATTGCGTACTTCACCGTCACTATCCAGCGTCCCTAATAATCTGCCCTGTCGGTTATAAACGGGTGTGCCTGGGATAGGCTGTCTTTTTTCATGTGTTCCTTTTAAATAAGCATGACCAATAATTTTTCCAGCAGAATTATGCACCACACCATTTGCATCAACTTCACCGATAACATTCCCTGCTGCATCTCTTAACTTACCATCCGTACCGATAGTACCCAGCAAATGACCTTCAGGATCATAAACAGGAGCGCCGGCCATATTAACACCAGTTTTACCGATAATATCACCCTCCGTATTACGCACAGTACCATCGGCATCGACTTCACCGATAACATGACCATTGGCATCTTTTAATTTACCATCGGCATCCACTGTACCGATAAGATGGCCTTTTTTATCATAAGCGGGAATAACAATACTGGCTTTAGGGACAACTACTTTACCAATCACTGCCCCTTTTAGACTACGGGCTATGCCATCTGGACCCACTATGCCAATAACGCGCCCTTTCGCGTCTCTAACTTTTCCATCTCGACCTACCGTACCTATTAAACGGCCGGCCACATCATAAACTGGATCTCCCATAGCAGGAACCGCAGCACTCCCTATCACCGTGCCATCTTCAGATCGCACTAAACCATCAGGTCCTACTTGTCCTATTACTTGTCCATTACCATCTCTTACTTTGCCGTCAACACCCAGATGGCCAATCACTTTTCCTTGCGTATCGTAGATTAAGGTTCCCGATTTCAATTGGCTAGGCTGTAAAGAAGGTATCAGGGGGATCGTCGACTGTATGCCTGCTGCCATATATTTTGCACAAGCATCGCACGGAGAACAACCATTATTCATTGGACAAGGCGAACTGCTATTAATGCCTTGTCCAATTTGGTTTTGATTAAATTGATTAGAATCCAACAAGGTTGGGATAGAACTCGCACCGGTTTTTTCAGCTAAGATGGCTTGCTCACGATTCTGTTGCGCTTGTAAATGTTGATAATCAGCAGAAGGAGATTGTGTTAAACCACCCGGAACGGATTGAATATCAGGAGGATCTTTTAATTGGATTGAAGTATTCCCAGTTTTTTTATTAGTAAGATGAAGATATCCATATAAAAAACCGAATACAAGTACACAACTTGTTACGATAAGAATACTACGCGTACG
>DAIQAW010000041.1:0-7574 GCA_036781465.1 Candidatus Aquirickettsiella sp. | reverse complement strand
CAAATTTCGGGGACACGACGGCCGAAATTTTTCGTGAGCATAGCGACTCACTCGTAAACAACCCAGCTGTTAAGCAAATTTAATACTAGCCCGTATTTGCCCTATCGTTGATTTATTACCTGAACCTCCCGGAAAAAGTGAAGTACCATTATCACCCAGTATTTGACCTTCTCCTAGGCTATAATCCTTATTTTGAATAATCGCCACTCCCACATCAAACCACTTGCTAATGTTCATCAGGTAATCCACATAAATCTTTCTACTAGGGAAAATCCCTGCTAAATGCTTAGTCGCTTGATAACCCACAGCAAGTCGGGTTTGATTAGCAATCGCTGGAAAGGTTAACCCTAATTCAAATCCCCAAAGCTTTGGTTTTTGAAATGTAAAATCCGGTAATAAATCAGGAGTAAGAGGAACAGGAAAGGCTAAAAAAAATG
The DNA here is from genome assembly GCA_036781465.1 of Candidatus Aquirickettsiella sp. Lineage (GTDB taxonomy): Bacteria > Pseudomonadota > Gammaproteobacteria > Diplorickettsiales > Diplorickettsiaceae > Aquirickettsiella. The sequence continues at coordinate 7,137 of DAIQAW010000041.1, read as the reverse complement.
GTTTTCTAAAATTTCTTATTGTAGCAATATACTGACCATTAATATCTAAAGGTCCCCATTGGAAAGTAGCATTGACGTTATAAGCAGGTGCCTTTTGATCTGGCAGTCCAGCAATATTAGTTTGATCGGGGTTAGGCAACCCTGTAATAACTCCAGCAACTTCTATATTTTTATTGGTGTAATAGGAGGATAAAAAATTAGTATCGGTAATACTTGCAACATAGCCTGCATCGATATTAAAACGACTGATACAATCACTATAGGTATAACCTAAATTAACTCCACCATTTTGTATACGACGGGTTAAACCTCCATCTGATAGCCGCGGCTGACCTGGGAATGTATAAATAGAACCATAAAGACCACTCGGCATCGTAAAACCTAACTGAGCAGTGGTCGCATTTATTGTACTTAATAATTGCGTAGGATTTTCACTCGTTACAAAACTATAAGGATCATAATTTCCAAAAGGAACATATTCTTTACCTATGCGTAAATAAACCGGCGAAACATTAAAGTGCTGTAATGTAGCATAAGCCGTATCAAGTTTAGCGCTATTGATGGGTTGATAAATTAAAAATGAATTAGATATTTGATAAGCCCCTTGCGAACCAGGAACTCCACTTAAAGAAGTATAAACAAATGACATATTGGCTTTTATCCAATTATTCACTCGTGTATCTACAAACAAATTGGCATTATTTAATATAAGATCACTGGCTCTATTACTAGTATGATTGAAAGGCGTCGCGGTAATGGAAAGCAAATCGTTAAAAGGCGTTACCACTGAAAAAACCGGGGGTGTATTAGTTATATAGGCATCGGTGTTCATCCAACCACTTAGATTTATTCGACACTTCCAACCACAGGGTTGATCAAAACCGCCCGGTTGATTTCTACCCAATAACCAATCCATTTTATTAACTTGAGCCTGCATAATTTCTTGTTCATAGGCACTATCTCTAACATAGATTCCTGTAGCTAAAGCAGGGCCACTCATCCCTAAAATTAACAAGGGGAAAATAACCACCTTGAGTCGCATACTATATCCCTATAAAAATTTATCCGTTCTCAAGCTTAACAACTCTTAGTCTATATCTCAAATAAATAGACCTATCCATTTAATACCGCATCGCCTGATAAATCACTTACAGTATGAGCTTGATGATCCTGAGCCAATAATAAGTACATGGCAGGCACAACAAACAAAGTAAATAAGGTGCCGATAGAAATACCAGAAGCAATAACTAAGCCAATATTAAAACGACTAATTGCACCCGCACCAGAGGCTAAAATTAACGGAATAACCCCTAAGACCATTGACGCGGTAGTCATTAAGATAGGTCTAAGCCGAATTCCAGCAGCCATTTGTATTGCTTCTTGTTTTTTATGGCCTTCTTGTTGCAAATCATTTGCAAATTGCACAATCAAAATCCCATGTTTACTAATTAAACCGATTAATGTCACCAAACCCACTTCAGTATAAATATTTAAACTTGCTCCACCTACTCCCAAACTGATAAAGATAAGTGCACCACAAATTGACATGGGTACACTGATTAAAATAATTAATGGATCCCGAAAACTTTCGAATTGGGCTGCCAAACAAAGAAAAATAATAATTAACGCTAAGAAAAAAGTTAAAATCAACGCACTACTTTCTTGCTGATATTGACGTGATTGAGCTGCATAATCCATATTGTAGTTTTCCGGAAATATTTTTTTAGCTATTTTTTGCAAACCTTGTAATGCATCTCCCATAGTAACACCCGGAAAAGCAACCGCTGAAATAGTTGCCGAATTAAGTTGCTGGAAATGATTAATCGATTCAGGCACCACAATAGTTTTTAAATGCGCGATCGTCGATAAAGGAATCACTGAACCCTGCGGAATCTTTAAATAATAATTCAGTAATTGATCCGCATTTAAACGCGAACCTCGCATCATTTGCGGAATAACTTGGTAAGATCGACCATCAAAATTAAAATAATTAATGTAATTCTCACTCATCGCAGAAGCTAATAAATCCCCCACATCTGCCATCGTTAAGCCCAGTTGTGCTGCTTTATCACGATCGAGTTGTATTGCTGATTGAGGTTTATCTAATTTAAGATCGCTATCTAAATAAACAAAAAGACCACTCTTACGCGCTTCATCTAATAATGCTTGAGAAATGTCATTCAATTTTACATAATCATCTGTAGTAGTAATAACAAATTGTATAGGTAATCCACTACCTCCGCCGGGTAAAGAGGGCTTTTGAAAAGCAGCCACTCGTGCTCCTGCTATGCCATCAAATAAATGTTGTATCTGTGATTGGAGTTGATTAGTCGTGCGTTTGCGTTCATTCCATGGTTTAAAGACCATTCCACCAATACTGGTATTAAGTCCATTAACTCCATCTAATTGAAAAACATGATCGGTTTCAGGATAAGATTCAAAAATTTTAAATACTTGATTGGAATATAATTGTGTTTGCTGCAAAGTCGCATTAGGTGCAGCAGTTAATAAGCTGATAATAAGTCCTTGATCTTCTTGAGGGGCTAGCTCATTTTTAGAAGTTGCATACAAAAAATAAATGCTACTTAAAATAATTAATGCAAATACTATGGTCACTTGAACATTCTTTAATGAATCTTGCAAAAGATGTTCATAATAATTACGTAATTTATCGAATTTTTCATCGATAAAACCAACAAAACCTTTGTGTTGATCCTTAACACTCGGTTTTAAGGAGAGAGCGCACATCATGGGAGAAAGTGTTAAGGCAATAATCGCAGAAATTCCAACCGCTCCGGCTAATGTGAAAGCAAATTCAGTAAATAACGCGCCGGTTAATCCCCCCATAAAACCTATTGGTACATAAACTGCAATTAAAACCACAGAAATTGAAATAATAGGAATAGCTAACTCGCGTGCACCTTTAATAGCCGCTTGGACAGGTGATTGACCCGATTCGATATGCCGATAAATATTTTCTACAATAATAATGGCATCATCGACAACCAAACCTATGGCTAATACCAAGGCTAACAAAGTGAGTAAATTGATTGTATAACCCAATAACAACATAATAAAAAATGTCCCTATTAGGGATAGGGGCATAGCAATCACTGGAATAATTACTGAGCGAAGAGAACCCAAAAATAAAAAGATAACTAATGTAACAATCACTAAGGCTTCTATCAAACTGGTCATCACTTCATGGATAGAACTATTGATATAACGACTTTCGTCGTACACAATCTTTCCACTTAAGCCTTGTGGTAGTTGTGCAGTTATATCTGGCATCGCTTTTCGGATATTTTTTATAACGGAAAGCACGTTGGCCGTCGGCGCTACTTTGATCCCTATATAAACCGCGGGTTTATTATCGAATTTTACCGAGGTATCATAACTTTGCGAACCTAAAGTCACTTTGGCAACATCTTTTAAACGAATGATGGCACCATTTTGCGCTTTAACAATTAAGTTCTGAAATTTTTCGACACTGTCTAAATTGGTATTGATGGTCAAGTCAACGGTCACCATATCACCTTTAGTACGCCCTACCGCCGCAACAAAATCGTTATTAGCTAAAGCAGCGGCCACCTCATCGGCACCTAAACCGTAGGACGCTAGTTTGGCCGGATCTAACCAAGCCCGCAGTGAAAATAAATGTTGACCAACGATTTCAGCTTGCTGTACGCCATTAACTGCTTGGAATTTCGGCTGTACTACTCGAATCAAATAATCGGTAATTTGATTGCTGGCTAATTTAGGACTATAAAATCCGATATACATCGAATCGATGGTTTCGCCAATAGCAATATTCAACGTCGGCTGTTGAGACTGCTTAGGCAACTGATTAATAACGGCATTTACTTTGGTATTAATTTCGGTTAATGCTTTATTAGGATCATAATTCAACAATAAATTAGCTTGTATTGAACTACTCCCTTGGGTACTACTTGAGGTTAAATAATCAATTCCTTGTGCTTGAGCTATCGAATTTTCTAAAGGGGTGGTTATAAATCCTGCAATTAAAGCAGGATCTGCGCCAGTATAAACAGTTGAAACCGTTATCACAGCATTTTCAGTATAAGGATATTGTCGAACTTGCAGCAATGTTAACGAACGTATGCCTAACACCAAGATTAATAAACTAATCACGGTTGCTAACACCGGCCGCTGAATAAAAATATCCGTAAGGCGCATAAAAACCGCTATCCTTAAACTAAAATCAGCTCAATTTTTAAAAAATGAGCTAAAGACTCCTTTCCGCCGCTTTATTCATCAATTGCGATAGGTGCTGGATTATTATTCGGTACCACTGAATTATTAATCACAACGCTACTGCCATTCTTAAGTTTGAGTTGTCCGCTGGTAACAACCATGTCACCTTCATTTAAGCCATCCAAAATTGCAATTTGATCACCCCGTTTTTCTCCGGTTGTCACAAAGGTTTGTAGTACGCTAAGTTGTTGTTTTCCATTTTTATCCTTGCCCTTTTGTTGCACAATGAAGGCGATCTCTCCATAAGGGTTAAAGCTAATCGCCGTTTGTGGAAGCGTAAGATATTTTTTCATTGGATTGGTCAGTACTTCAGCTGAGACAAACATACCCGGATATACCTCAGACTGTGGATTAGCAATAGTCGCTTCAATCTGCACATTTCGGGTATTAACATCCACAATAGGATTAATAGTAGTTACTTTTCCAGTAAAAACTTTGTCAGGATAGGTGTCTGTTTTGATATTTACTGTTGAACCTACATGTAATTCCGCTAACTTTTGTTGTGGAATAAAAAAATCTGCGTAAAGGGGATCTAAGGCTTGCAAAGGAACTACTTGATCACCCGGATTAAGATATTGACCTACATTCACCGTTGAAACACCTAGACGGCCAGTAAAAGGTGCTCTTAAGGTTTTTTTAGCGACAATAGCTTCTTGTTGTGCAACTTGTGCCGTTAAATTTTTTAGATTTTGTTCATCGGTATCCAGTACGGCTTTACTAATGGCTTTGACTGCAAATTGGGCTTTATCACGATGATAAACAATTTCAGCTAATTTCTCTTGTGCTTGTAAAGAATGTAATAGCGCTATATCAGAATCAGCATTAAGTTGTACTAAAACATCTCCTTCTTTAACGTCGGAACCTGGTTTTAAGTAAACGCTGCGGACTAAACCCGCTAATTCTGTGGTGACATAGACACCATTCACAGCTCGCATACTGCCATAGGTCAAAATCTTGGGTTGCCACCATGAATAGGCAACACGCATAGCCGAAACAGTCACCACTGGCGCGGTATTTTTTTGCATTGCATGTCGAATAATAAGGTGCTTAATCGTTTGGTATCCAAAAACCAGAATAAAAAGTACACCGACACTAACCAACATAATAACCATAGGTCTATTGAAATATTTTTTTAACCTATGCATGGCTGTGATCCTCTACTGACAATTCGAGTTCCACCATCCACCCCCCAAAGCTTGAAATAAAGCCGCTGTATCAGCATAGCGACTCGCTTCTGCTTGTACTAAACTTATGCGCGTCTGCTGATATTGTCGTTGTGCGTCTAATAAAGACAGATAACTGACTCCTCCTAAACGAAATTGTTGTTTCACCAAATATAAATTAGCATAAGCGGCTGTTTCAGCTTGTTTTTGTGCTCGCATTTCCCGAGCATCCGCTTCTATAGCTCGTAAAGTATCTGCTACATTTTTGAAAGCCTGCAACACAGTTTCGCGATACTGGGCAGCGGCTGCATCATAAGCCGCAATCGCTGCGCGACGTTCAGCAAGTAAAGCACCGCCGCGAAATAATGGTTGAAATAATCCAGCTCCAATATTCCATAAATTACTTTGCGAACCAAATACTTTACTACCGACAGTATTAGATTTTCCCCATGAACCATTGATTGTTATTTGTGGGTATAAGTTAGCAGTGGCTACACCCACTTGTGCGTTAGCTGCTTCCCATAATGCCTCGGCAGCACGTATGTCAGGTCTTTGTCGCACTAAAGCAGAAGGAACACTTAAAGGTAAAGTAGTGGGTAAGTGCAGTTCGTCTAAATCCAAAGATGGAATTACACAGCGTTGACTAGGAAAAGCCCCTACTAAAATAGCAAGCAAATGGCGTGTCTGGGCCCAATTTTTCTCTAAAGGGGGTAAGGTCGCTCGAGTTTGTGCTAATTGTGTTTGTTGGGCAACGACATCAATTTTCGAAACACCTCCCAGATCAAATTGTTTTTTTATAATCGCCAATTGTTCAGCTTGTTCACGGATCAATTGTTTAGTAACACAAATTTGTTTATGTAATGAAGCGATAGTAATTGCCGTTGTCACAATATTAGACGTTAAACTTAAATAAGCTGCCCTGAGTTCAAAATATTGGTATTCTACTTGCGCTTTTAAACCTTGTATTTGTCGACGAATCCCTCCAAAAAAATCAAGTAAATAAGAAGCATTAAGTGAAGCATTGAATAGATTGAAGACTGACGAAGGTATCCCACTGGACGCTACCGAACTTGTTCCATTAGAAGAACTAAAGAAGCCAGTATTTGATCCGCGTTGTGCGGTCACCTGAGCCCCTATATTAGGGTACAAACCGTTACCGATACCTGCATTTAAATTCTGCTGTGCTTCTTGTAATGTTGCTTTAGCGGCTGTTAAATTAGGGCTATTCGCAATACCTCGACAAATCAGCTTATTGATTTTAGGTGAGTGAAATAAACGCCACCATTCTGCGGAAATGGCTTTTGTCTGAATGAATTGTTGTGAGGCACCACCATGCCCGGGTGCACTGGCAGTTCTACAAAGCCAGGGAGGTTTTGTATAATGATTTACCTTGGGGGGCTCAGGGGTTTTAAAATCAGGCCCAACTAGGCAAGCACTGAGACTACCCAACATCATGGCAATCATGGCAAATTGATAACAGCTCCTATAAAAAACCCACATTTAACTGTCCATTTTTAATCTATTTTGTCTACACATTTTCTTTATGTACACTTTCCTATCATAGACGATATTTTTAGAACTTAGTGGAAATTAGCAGTAAATCCCCCTTGCTTACACGTCGAAGCAAGTTGATATAAAACTTATCAGTCACACTCATCATAAACTATGCTTTAATTGAAGTAGCAGAAACCTATTTTTC
>DAIQAW010000040.1:0-7584 GCA_036781465.1 Candidatus Aquirickettsiella sp. | reverse complement strand
ATCGCTGTGTTTACTCCAAAAATCAAAATAACCAATTTCAACCGATTTAATTTTATTTTTGAGTCCTGGTGTAATAATCTGGTAATCAATCCTCCATCCAACATTATTATCCCAGGCACGTCCACGATTTGACCACCAAGTATATTGTTCTGTCTGTTGATTTAATGCTCGAAAAGCATCTACATAACCGACAGGCCCCAACACTTGATCTAACCAGGCTCGTTCTTCTGGTAAAAAACCAGAACTTTTTTGATTACTCCGCCAATTTTTTAAATCGATGGGTTTATGCGCAATGTTCCAATCTCCACAAATAATAAAATCTTGCTTATGTTGGAGTTGTTTTTTCAAAATAGGTAAATACCGATTTAAAAATTGAAATTTAAACTCTTGTCGTAATTCACTACTACTACCTGAAGGCATATACAAAGAAGCAATACTCAATCCAGCGAAATTGAGTTGTAGATAACGACCTTCTTTATCCGCACATTCCCAACCTAAACCCGCCGCAACTGAATCCGGTTCAACACGACTATAAATCGCTACCCCACTGTAACCTTTTTTTTCAGCATCAAAAAAATAAGCTTGATATTCTTCAGGAAAATGCGATGCATCCAATTGGTTTTTTTGCGCCTTGGTTTCCTGTAAACAAATCACATCCGCTTTTTGATATTTCAGCCAATCAAAAAAGCCTTTCCGCGTTGCAGAACGAATACCATTCACGTTTAAAGAAATAATACGCATATTTACTCACAGTAATTGGATTTTTAGCAAGACGCCGTGAAAACGGAACAACCGGAGTGTATATTATATACATGAGGATTGCGAGTTAAGTGCAACGTAGTTAAAAAATTCAAGTGCGCAGAGTATATTTAAAAAGGTAATTTGAGATAGGGATCCATCGCTAATAAAGCATTCCTAAATAACATTTGGATCCGCTTCAAAGCGGTTAAATTATCTGCTTCAAACCGCAAAGTTAAATAAGGACTGGTATTTGATGCTCTTACTAAACCCCAACCATCACTAAAATCTGCACGCACACCATCTATTTTACTTAATTTCGCATCAGAAAAATTAATATTTGCTTGAAAAGCTTGAATAAAAGCAAACTTTTTATCTTCAGCAATGGCCAATTTTAATTCTGGTGTATTAATCCCATTTGGCAATTCAGCAAACAATTCACTCACATCTTTTTTACTTTTGGCAACAATTTCTAATAATCGAGCAGCCGTATATAAACCATCATCAAAGCCATACCAGCGTTCTTTAAAGAAGATGTGACCGCTCATCTCACCTGCCAATAATGCCCCTGTTTCTTCTAATTTAGCTTTCATAATCGAATGTCCTGTCTTCCACATCAAAGATCGTCCGCCATTTTCTGCAATCACCTTTGCTAAATGGCCTGTTGATTTGATATCATAAATAATGAGTGCGTCTGGATTACGTGATAATACATCGATTGCATACAACATCATTTGTCGATCGGGCCAAATAATTTCTCCTCGATTCGTGACCACACCCAACCTATCGCCATCGCCATCTAAAGCGAGACCAATATCTGCTTTATGCTGTTTCACGCTAGCAATTAAATCATTTAAATTCTCTGGCACACTGGGATCAGGATGATGATTCGGGAAATGGCCATCCACATCACAAAATAATTCAATCACTTCACAACCCAAACGCCTTAATAATTCGGGAGCAACAATGCCGCTTACACCATTTCCACAATCAAGTACAACCCGTAAAGGGCGTGCTAAACAAATATCTTGAGTAATCCGATTGAGATAAGCGTCGATAATAGATATTTGCTGATAATTCCCTTTTCCTAATTTAAAGCCACCTGCTTGGACACGTAAATAAAGTTCATCAATAGCACCTTCTGATAAGCTTTTCCCTGCTATAACTATCTTTAAACCATTATAATTCGATGGATTATGACTCGCCGTTAACATCACTCCTGAACGATCATTCAAATAATGTGTAGCAAAATAAAGAACTGGACTAGGGACTTGCCCAATATCTATAACATCACAACCGCTTTCACGTAATCCCTGCTGTAAGGCCTCCATTAAAATAGGTCCTGACAAACGTCCATCTCGTGCAGTGACAATAGTTTGTTCATCTTGTTCTTGGGCTACACTTCCTATCGTCTTTCCCAGTGTATAGATAAGATCAGGCGTTATTGATTCACCCACGATGCCTCGAATATCGTAGGCACGAAAAATACTCTTTGAAACCTCTGCTAAAGAAATGTCTTGCATATCACCTCGAGTTATCTATAAAACAACAAAATACACCTACCATACAAAAATTTAACCATCTATGCATAAACCCAGTTCCGGTGGGCTCCCATACGAAAAATAAGTATGCACTTAACATGTTTTACCCAACTTACTCACAGCTTACTAAATATTTACTCACTTCATATAGTGGTTGCATAGTATAGGAACCACATGATATTGTGTTATATCATTTTCGTAGACATAATTCCTCACAACTTTTTAAGGAGCATCCATGAGCGGACTTTCATCCGAACTTATGACTTCTTCTCTTCTGCTTAACAGCGCCGAGATCCTACTACCTGAAGCTGAAGCTGAAGCTGAAGCTGAAGCTGAAGCTGAAGCTGAACAAGATAGTAAATCCATCTGTACACTACAAGTTATAAAACGTAATGGCAAACTTGTTAATTACGATCAAAGTAAAATTAGGATTGCAATCACTAAAGCTTTTCTCGCTGTAGAAGGTGGACAAGCCGCATTGTCAACCCGTATCCATGAACGGGTATCGCAATTAACGCAACAAATCACGAACATCATACAACAACGCCATCCCAATGGCGGAACACTGCCTATTGAAGCCATACAAGATCAAGTTGAGTTGGCTTTAATGCGGGTGGAAGCTCACCAAGTCGCACGTGCATACGTGCTTTACCGTGAAGAACGACGAAAAATGCGCGTAGAGACGAAATCAGAGTCTGAGATTCAACTACAAATAACCTTAGCAGATGGCAGTCAGCGTCCACTCGATCTCATACAACTAAGCCTGTTGATTACGGAAACCTGTAAAGATTTAAACGAAGTAAAACATGAACTCATTTTACAAGAAACTTTACGTAATCTCTATGATGGGATGCCTATCGCAGAAATTGATAAAGCACTCATTATTAGCGCACGTTCTCTTGTCGAACAAGATCCTAATTACACCTACGCCACTGCACGTTTCTTATTACGCACATTATATACAGAAGCATTAAACTTTCTTGATCTACCGACTACAACCCACATCAGTAATCATAGCGTATATCGCCACTACTTCCAGCACTATATCAAGCGCGGCATTGCCTTAGAATTATTGGACCCGCAATTACAAACCTTTGACTTAGAAAAGTTAAGTAAGGCTTTATTACCTGAACACGATCAGAAATTTACTTATCTAAGTTTACAAACTCTATACGATCGCTACTTCTTACACGCTGATGATGTCCGTTTTGAACTACCTCAAGCTTTCTTTATGCGCATTGCCATGGGACTTGCACAACAAGAATCTAACAAAGAAGAGCGAGCGATTGAATTTTATCATTTACTTTCGTCTTTTGATTATATGGCATCCACACCCACGCTATTCAATGCCGGAACGCTGCGCCCACAACTCTCAAGTTGCTTCTTAACAACAATCCCCGATGATCTGAATCAAATTTACAGTGCCATAAAAGATAATGCCTTACTTTCAAAATTTGCGGGTGGTTTAGGCAATGACTGGACTTCAGTTCGAGCGATGGGCGCACGAATTAAAGGCACCAATGGTAAATCACTCGGGGTCGTGCCTTTTTTAAATGTAGCCAATGCTTCTGCAGTAGCTGTCAACCAAGGTGGTAAACGTAAAGGTGCCGTCTGCGCTTATTTAGAAACATGGCATTTAGATATTGAAGAATTTTTAGAATTACGAAAAAATACCGGTGACGATCGACGTCGTACGCATGATATGAATACCGCGAATTGGGTCCCTGACTTATTTATGAAACGACTCATGCAAGGAGAGAACTGGACTTTATTTTCTCCCGATGAAACGCCTGATTTACATGATATGTTCGGTTTAGAATTTGAAGAAAAATATCAAACCTATGAAGCCAAAGCCGCGCGCGGTGAAATTAAAAATTTCAAAACGATTCCTGCAGCCAACCTATGGCGAAAAATGTTGAGTTTATTATTTGAAACCGGACATCCTTGGATCACATTTAAAGATCCTTGTAACTTGCGTTCACCACAACAACATGTTGGAACCATTCATAGCTCCAATTTATGCACTGAAATTACGCTCAATACCTCAATTGATGAAATAGCGGTCTGTAATTTAGGAAGTATTAATCTACCTCAACATCTAACTGAAGCTGGTGAAATCGATCAAACGAAATTGCGTCGTACTATTCGCACAGCCATTCGCATGTTAGATAATGTCATTGATATCAATTATTACACTGTACCTCAAGCACGTAATTCTAACTTAAAACACCGTCCTATCGGTCTAGGTCTAATGGGTTTCCAAGATGCTTTATATCAATTACGGTTACCTTATGCTTCAGAAGCTGCAATCACTTTTGCCGATCACTCTATGGAATCGATTAGTTATTACGCCATCGAAGCTTCCAGTGATTTAGCCAAAGAGCGTGGTTCGTATGAAAGCTTTAATGGATCGTTGTGGAGCCAAGGAATCCTTCCTATCGATTCTATTGCACTGTTACAAAAAACCCGTGGTCAATTCTTAGATCAAGATCGGACTACTCGTTTAGATTGGGACATCTTACGAAAAAAAGTGATCTCAGATGGTATGCGCAACTCGAATTGTATGGCCATTGCACCGACAGCCACTATTTCCAATATCTGTGGCGTTTCACAATCCATTGAGCCAACTTATCAAAACCTTTTTGTAAAATCCAATATGTCCGGCGAGTTTACCGTGATCAATCCCTATTTAGTCAAAGATTTGAAATTATTGGGATTATGGGATGCCGTTATGCTCAATGATCTTAAATACTATGACGGTAGTTTACAAAAAATTGGGCGTGTTCCTGATAGCTTAAAACAACTGTATGCGACTGCTTTTGAAGTTCCTACACATTGGCTGGTTGAGGCCGGATCGCGTCGACAAAAATGGATAGATCAAAGTCAGTCGTTAAATCTTTATATGGCGCAAGCTTCTGGTAAAAAATTAGATGAACTTTATAAAAACATTTGGCTGAAAGGATTAAAAACAAGCTACTATTTACGGACCATGGGTGCTACACATACTGAAAAGGCAACCTTAGAAAAAAGTCATTTAAATTCAGTACAAATAGATAGCGTAGCCGGCGGCCCTACTTGCTCAATACTCGACCCGGATTGCGAATCATGTCAATAACCACTGGTTTCGTAAAAAACTTCACTCTTAAAGAGGATTCTAAAATGATGAAGACGACTGAACGTGCAGCTGGTGGTTTTACCGGTCTAGAAACGTTAGAAATAGGCGCAGCACGCGTACAGGTCGATGATAAAAAAATCATCAATTGTCGCGCTGATCTCAATCAATTAGTCCCATTTAAATATAAATGGGCTTGGGAAAAATACTTAGCCGCCTGCGCTAATCATTGGATGCCACAAGAAGTTAACATGTCTGCTGACATTGCATTATGGCGCAGTGCAAAAGGATTAAGCGAAGATGAACGTTTGATCGTAGAACGCAGCCTAGGTTTTTTTTCAACTGCTGATTCTCTGGTTGCGAATAATCTGGTTTTAGCCGTCTATCGCCATATTACCAATCCAGAATGTCGACAATACTTACTACGACAAGCTTTTGAAGAGGCTCTGCATACGCATGCCTATCAATATGTCATAGAAAGTTTAGGTATGGATGAAGCACGTCTGTTTAATATGTATCGCGAATTACCTACCGTAGCCAAAAAAACCGAATGGGCTCTTCCTTTTACGCAAAGCTTAGCCGATCCTAATTTTCGTACGGGCACGCCCGAAAATGATCAACGTTTATTGCGCGATTTAATTGCTTTTTATGTGGTGTTTGAAGGCATATTTTTCTATGTCGGTTTTTCACAGATCTTAAGCATGGGTCGGCGTAATAAAATGACTGGAACAGCCGAACAATTTCAATATATCTTACGCGATGAATCGATGCATTTAAATTTTGGCATCGATGTCATCAATCAGATTAAATTGGAAAACTCACATTTATGGACACCGGAATTCAAACATTATGTCATTAATCTCGTCAAAGAAGGCGTGGATCTAGAATATCAATATGCTTTAGATACCATGCCACGTGGCATCCTTGGATTGAATGCTAACATGATGTGGGATTATCTACGCTTCATCGGCAATCGACGCCTCGCACAAATTGGCTTGCCTGAACAATATCCTGGTGTTAGCAACCCTTTACCCTGGATGAGTGAAATCATCGATCTTAAAAAGGAGAAAAACTTCTTTGAAACGCGCGTAACAGAATATCAAACTGGCGGAAGTTTAAATTGGGATGACTGAATAAAAAATTAATTTTTTATTCAAGAAAGTCAATTATGCATAATTTTTTTAAAAAGCTTGGCTTAAAGGTAATAGGCGAAATTTATTTTTTTCTTGCTGCTTAAAAAATAGCTTAATACCTTTTGGCTCATTACCATTGCCATGAACCAGTATGATGCTTCCTGGTTTAGGCAATTGCCCTTTGGCCAACCAAGCATTACTAGCTATAGGAATTAAACCAAACTGTCGTAGCTCCAAAACAAGACATTTACTCGAAACAAGTCCCGGAAAACGAAAAAAAACTGAGGGTGTTTGGCCATAAGTAATTAATAATTTTTCGGTATCAAGAATCTCATGCGAAATATTCGTTGATGGTGTTAACAGAAAATTTTCTCTAAGTGGAGCCTCCACGTAATAGGGATGATGAAAAGAGTGATCAATCCAAGTGATATGGAGGGTATTTAATTTTTCTTGCTGGAGTAACCAAGTAAATTCCTTTTGATGATGAATTGCCCATAATCCAGATAAACCAATCCCTAAAGGTACAGCCTGTCCAGTTTGCTTAGTTTGTATAACAAGACGTTGAAAAAAAGTTTTTTCAAAAGATTTTTTTGAAGGACACATATCTACTGTAAGAAAAACACCCTCCAGTAGATCCGTATGCGTAATTCCATAATTTTGCAATAGATATGGCGGAGAAGTATAACGGATAAGTGCTTTCACATAAGGCGTATTTTTAATCTCTAAGGGTAAATAGTGGTTATAATAATTTAAGCCATTAACTTGAGGGATTTTTTTTAAACTAATAGAAGAAAATGGAACAATCTCAGTTGCAAAATTGTAGGGATTGACAAGTAATAAGTAAGGTTTTTTTCCTAGATGGTACATACGGATAGCAATTCGCAATGAAGCATGCTTATTGTAACCAAATGCAAAAATAGTATGGTAATTAGTAATTAGCGGATTATTAGCGGCAAATAGTTTACTATAAGAACTTCCTACCAATAAAATGACCATCAGAATTAAAGCGCAAAAAAAATTTTTAACCGTTAGCATAATAAAAAAACTCACAATTCTATAA
>DAIQAW010000039.1:0-7585 GCA_036781465.1 Candidatus Aquirickettsiella sp. | reverse complement strand
GTATAATTAAACCTATACAGACCAAACTAAGCAAGCCTATAAATAAAGGTTTATCGACTCGAAAAAATGGTTGTATTTTTTGTAATGAAAATCGTCGGCGCTGTCTGCTGATCGCAAGCATAATTTCAGCCTAGTAAAAGTAAATAGCAGTAGTATAGAATAAAATTCTTTGACTTACGCTAACTTTTGATAAAAAACTGACTTATTAGGTCTGCTGATAAATAGATTCTTGGCACAGTTGCGTAATTACGCATTCGATGTACAATACCCAAATTTAAGAAAAGCTGCTTTTTTACTGATAATTATGTCCATACTATCGTTTTCTATTGTAATGATTGAAAGTTTTAAAAAACGAGCAATGTATTTAGCAATGGGTTTTTTTTTCTATTGGAGTATGGCTGCACCCGCTTTTGCATTAACTTTTGTGTTACCTGCACACGGAGATGATATTGTTGGTCATGTGCAATGGACGCAAGCATTACCCGGTGATACGTTTAATAAAATTGGCCGACGTTATGATATGGGTTATTTTGAGTTGGTAGAAGCCAATCCAATGATCAATCCAGAACGTCTACAACCGGGGAGTATTATCGTAATTCCTAGTCGCTTTATTTTGCCACCTAAACGGCATGGCTTAGTCATTAATTTAGCCGAATTACGTATTTATTATTTTCCACCACATCGTCGTGTGGTGATAACTTATCCAGTAGGAATAGGTCGAGAAGGATGGGACACACCCTTAGGACCTTCATGGATTGCCGAAAAAATGCGTAATCCCATCTGGACAGTACCAGAGTCAATCCGCAAAGATCGAGCGAAAGATGGTGTACATTTACCAGTAAAAGTCCCGCCAGGCCCTGATAATCCATTGGGTGGATATGCTATGCGGCTTAAACAGGCTACCTATTTAATTCACGGTACAAATGACTCGCAGGGTGTCGGACGACGGAGTAGTGCAGGATGTATTCGACTTTTTCCAGAAGATATAGAAAGCTTATTTGCAGAAGTGACGCGTAAAGAAAAAGTAACTATCATTGATTTACCTTATAAATTTGGTTGGGAAAAGCATAGACTTTTTTTAGAGGCACACGTGCCATTGAAAAAACAGTTATTATTTAATCGTGCAATGATGGAAAAATTTATTCGAGCAAATACTTCAAAAACTGCTAAAATTCAATGGCAATCCGTTGAGCGTATTAGTTTACGAGAAAATGGTATACCGCAAGTTGTTGGGTATCCTGAGACATCTAAACGTATTGCGTCACATATTCATCGAAAAAACAAGAAATCTATTTGATTTTTTTGATGCACGCAGCAATTAGGTTTTTGGCAAATGCCGCGAGAGTATAGATAATAGGTAGCAAATTTAGTATACGACAGTGAACATTTATGCGTTGCGTTTCTTTTTGTACAGCAGCTAATTATAAATTAACTTTACTTGCGGAATTTTTTCGTACTAAGCGCTATATAGCCAAATTATTCCGGAATGTACTGTATGTCACTAAACAAGATAAACCTATTGATCTTTTTTTCTTTAATCATGGTTGTTTTGTAACCTGGAATCTCAGTAAACAACAAGAGAAAAAAATAATTGATGAGATAAAACCTTTTTCTATAGACCCTTTAGAAAAAATTGAAATGGATCGCTTCATTTATTATCTTGGCAAAGAAACCAGGCTTTTTCCTCACCAGCGCTTTAATGTCGATGTGATCACTTTAGAAAGTGATGAATCAGATAATGTGCAAATCAAGCTTGCTATTTCTTATGGTTTAGCACAATCGATAAAACTAGAATCGTATGAAGAATCGGTGAATAAAACTGTGCTTGCGAATAGTCATTTTCCTAGAGAATTAGCACACTTCGGAAAAATTTCGCTATCACGTGCGGAAATTTCTAAACGTATCGGTGAAATTTTCTTGACACGAAGTTCAGTTAATCTCAGTAGTGAATATTTAGATGTTCCTGAGTACTTTTGGCGCTATTCGAATCTTGAGTCTTATTATGAGATGACAGAAAAATTTTTAGATATTCCAAAAAGAGTAGCCGCTTTGAATCATAAACTTGATGTAGCACATGAAATTTTAGAGATGTTAAATAGTCAGCTACAACATCGTTATTCCAGTATCTTAGAGTTTGTGATCATTTTATTAATTTTTATTGAAATAGTCGTGCAAATTATACAACATGTCTAAAGACACTTTCTTATACTTTCACACTTAAATTTTTGTCTGTGTTACCGCTCAATGCACAATCCTCATGTATATTAATACACTGCGGTTGCTTTATTTTCGCGGCGCCTTGACAAAAACTTAATTGCTGTGAGTATATAAATAAAAAATAAGCACAAAATATTTATAAGGACCTCTAGCAAAAAACTAGAAATATGCTATTTTATAGAATCCTAACCTTCTGTTTACTCCTTAATATAATTTAGAGGAATATGAACCATGGCTAAAAAATTAGCTAAAAAAAAGTCTCCAGTGGCTAAAACACGTAAAAAAACTAAAGTAACATCAGCTAGTAAAAAACTTGCTGCAGTGAAAAAGTCTTTTACTAAAACTGAATTGCTTCAGTGCTTAGTAGAAAATACAGAATTATCTAAGAAACAAGTTGCTAAGGTTTTAGAAACCCTACAGGCAATTATGCATGCGCATGTAAAAGCCGGCTGTGCTTTTGCACACCCAGGTATGTATAAAATTACTGTGGTAAAAAAATCAGCGACTAAAGCACGTAAAGGGATCAATCCGTTTACAGGTGAGCCCACGACTTTCAAAGCAAAACCCGCCCGAAAAGTGGTAAAAATAAAACCATTAAAAAAACTTAAGGCAGCTGTCTAGATTTGTTTCCAAAAAAAGGCGCTTTTAGCGCCTTTTTTAATATCCTTCGCACTTGAATTTTTGTCTGTATTGCCGATCAACTCACAATTTTGTGTTATATCGATGTAAATTAAATAGTTATGCTGCTTGTCAGAAATCCAATTGCTGTGAGTATTGTATTACTAAAATCGTTAATGACTTGGCCATTTTTTTTTAAAAGCAGCTAAGCGGCTTTTAGTCCGCTCATACTCGATACTTAATCGACCTTTAGGATAAATATCTTGGATAGCTTGTGTTGATGTGAGGATAACATGGTTGTTTGCATCGTAAAGAATATCAATTAAATGAATAAATAATCTGGCTAGATTATCTTCATATTCACCGATAGGTTTGACATCACTGATTAAAATAGTTGAAAAACGTCGCGCAATAACTAAATAATCCAATTGACTGTGCGGTATCGAACAAATTGAACTAAAATCAAACCATACTACTTGTTCAGTGCAGCCTAAATGTGAAATCTTACGGCCATTAATGGTCAATGCTTGATAAGATACTTGTTGATTTTTGCTTAATCTATCGAATAAAGCTTGTACTTGTACAGGACTTATTATACAAACTAACTCATTTTCCTCGTTGATTAAATGCTGACGCCGATAATCAATCGCACTATCTAAATGGAAAATGCGTAAGTGTTGTTTGATTAAACTTATTGCCGGTAAAAAAAGTCCTCGTTGCAAACCGTTAGCATATAAATCTTCGGGGGGGGTATTTGCGGTAGTGACTAACACAATCCCTTCTGCAAACAAAGCTTTTAATAATTGTGCGAGTAACATGGCATCACCAATTTCATGCACTAAGAATTCATCTAAGCAAATAACATCGACTTCTTTACGTAAACGTTTAGCAATTCGCAGCAATGGAGTGGATTGTCCTTGTAGCTGAGCGAGTTCTGCATGCACATGATGCATAAATTGGTGGAAGTGATAACGTGATTTAGTAACAGGCAGATGATTGTAAAATAAATCCATTAAATAGGTTTTGCCTCGACCTACAGCCCCCCATACATATAATCCTTGCATAGATTTTTTTCTAAACCATTTTCGGGACGCGATCAATTCATCATACACCGCTTGAAATTGTTGCATGGCTAAAGCTTGATGATCATCTGTCTGTAAAGCTTGGTGTAATACTTGTTGTCTATAAGCAGCTAAAGGTGTCATGTCACAATTTTATTGAGTGTGGCTGTCAAGCCATCACGCAATTCGATGAGCTTGCCATGAAAAAAATGGCTTGCCCCATGAATTTTAATGACTTTGGGTGGGTGTGCTAAGGAATCCACCCAGGAAAATACTGCCGCAGCAGATACCACTTCGTCTTCATCGCCTTGGATCAATATCCAGGGGCAAGAAAAGGGTGGAAGTTCTTTAAAAGGAAAGTTTTCAATAGGAGGTGCAACACAAATTAATTGTTTTGCAGGCCAAACTTTTGCAGCGCGAGCAGCCACATAAGCACCAAAGGAAAACCCTGCCAGCCAAATTGCTGATTCAGGGCAACTGATTTTTAACCAGGTTAGAATCGCTAATAAATCATCGGTTTCACCAATGCCATTAGCATATTCACCCTGGCTGAGACCGACGCCACGGAAATTGAAACGTACTGTAGCAAGTCCCATATTGTTGAAACAACGTGCCAAGGTGTAAACAACTTTATTGTGCATGGTGCCGCCAAACAAAGGATGTGGGTGGCAAATAACCGCAATGGTCGGTGGGTTGCGCATGGTTTCAGGTGAACTCGTTATTACTTCAAGCTGTCCGGTAGGGCCTGATAACGACAGCTTGGCGAGTTGATCAGTAGGGAATGGTATAGTCATGTCATGTTATACTCTATATTTTAGCCTATGCATTTTAAAGTGCTATTAAACTTATGCAAGCATTGAATATCCAAGGCCTGAGTAAAATCTATAAAAATGGGGTTATAGCCCTTAAAAATATTGATTTAAATGTTGATAAGGGTGATTTTTTTGCTTTATTGGGACCCAATGGCGCTGGAAAATCAACTACCATTGGTATTATTGCTTCGCTGGTGAATAAAACTGCCGGCTCAGTAAAAGTGTTTGGACATAGTATTGATAGCGAATTGGAAGCGGCTAAATCCTGTATTGGCATCGTGCCGCAAGAACTTAATTTTAGCATCTTTGAAAAAGTGCTAGACGTTATTGTTTATCAAGCGGGCTATTATGGTGTACCAAGACGCTTAGCGAAGCAACGTGCAGAAATCTATTTAAAAAAACTCGATCTTTGGGATAAGCGCGATCAAATTTCTATGCAACTTTCGGGTGGGATGAAGCGTCGCTTAATGATAGCGCGCGCCCTAGTGCATCAACCAAAATTACTCATATTAGACGAGCCTACGGCAGGCGTGGATATCGAAATACGGCGTTCGATGTGGGAATTTTTGCGTAGTATTAACCAACAAGGTATTACCATCATTTTAACGACACATTATTTAGAAGAAGCAGAGTACCTGTGCAAGAATATTGCTATTATTGATAAAGGTAGCATAATTGAAAATACCAGCATGAAGCATCTATTAGCGACTTTGAATATGGAAACCTTTGTGTTTGACTTAAAAAAACCACTGGTGGATTTACCAAAATCGCCGTTTGCGATGCGTCTATTAGATAATGTGACCTTAGAAGTGGATGTTGCTAAAGAACAATCACTCAATAATTTATTTGGATTTTTAGAAGGACAGCATATTGAAGTAACCAGTTTACGCAATAAGGCCAATCGTTTAGAAGAACTATTTTTAAATTTAATTGCTGCTAATAAAAATAAAGAGTAGATCGAGTAAAATGAAAAAATTAAATTAAACCAATCTAATTGTACGAGAGAGTGTTAAAAAATTAACGACTATGCAAGCAAAAGTCTACTGGATCGCATTTATAAGTTTGTTACGCAAAGAAATAAAACGCTTTTTGCGTATTTGGGTGCAAACTTTATTGCCGCCTTTGGTGACAATGACACTCTATTTTCTAATCTTTGGTCATTTGATTGGCCAACGTTTAGGCAATATTGAAGGTTATAGTTATATGCAATACATTGTGCCCGGTTTAATCATGATGTCAGTGATTACTGCAGCGTATACCAATGTGGTAACCTCTTTTTTTGGGATGCGTTTTCAACGCAGTATTGAAGAGCTTATCGTTGCACCGTTGCCAAACTATTTACTGTTAGCTGGATTTGTCGCCGGTGGTGTTGCTCGCGGTTTATTGGTGGGTCTATTAGTTACCATTTTAGCCTTATTTTTTACACAATTACATGTTTTTAATATTTTTGTATTGCTGACCATTGTACCAATGACGACGATTTTGTTTTCGCTGGCAGGTTTTACTAATGCATTATTTGCTAAGACCTTTGATGACGTTTCGATAGTTCCGACGTTTGTGTTAACGCCCTTGACTTATCTGGGTGGAATATTCTATTCCATTGATTTATTACCGAGCTTTTGGCGCCACATATCCTTATTTAACCCGATTTTATATATAGTGAATAGTTTTCGCTATAGTTTATTAGGTATTAGCGATATTCCAGTCGTTTGGGCGTTAAGCATCATATTTTTCAGCTGTGTGCTTTTATTTTTGATCAATCTGTATTTGCTTCATCGCGGTAAAGGCATCCGCACGTGAAACGCGGTGTATTATTGATTAATTTAGGGACTCCCTCTGCATCGACGCCAAAAGCAGTACGCAGTTATTTAGCTGAATTTCTAAGTGATAGACGCGTGGTGGAATTACCGGTTTGTTTATGGCAACCCTTGTTAAAGTTCGTTATCCTACCGATACGTGCGCGACGCTCAGCAAAACTTTATCA
This sequence comes from Candidatus Aquirickettsiella sp., assembly GCA_036781465.1. Classification (GTDB taxonomy): domain Bacteria; phylum Pseudomonadota; class Gammaproteobacteria; order Diplorickettsiales; family Diplorickettsiaceae; genus Aquirickettsiella. Next base: position 893 of record DAIQAW010000039.1, on the reverse strand, counting down.
AAGTATTTGGATGGATGAAGGTTCACCGTTAACGGTTTATACACAACGTTTAGCTAAAAAATTACAAATCAGTTTAGCTGATCAGTTCAAAGTTGTGCTTGCTATGCGCTATGGTAAGCCGAGTATAGAAGCTGGACTGCAGGAATTATTAGCAGCAGGTGTATCTTCCATCGTTATTTTACCCTTGTATCCACAATATTCTGCTGCGACTACAGCCAGTTGTTTTGATAAAATGAGTCAATTCTTGCAGCAATCGCGTCTTATTCCTAATCTGCGTTTTATAGCATCTTATTTTGATCATCCACTGTATATTCAAGCAATTACTCATAAGATTAAACAATTTCAAGCAGAGCAGGTAAAAAAAAGCTACTTATTATTTTCTTTTCATGGCTTACCCCAACGTTGTATTGAACTCGGCGATCCTTACCAACAACAATGTGTTACTACGGTAGGTTTAATCGCAGAAGGTTTGCAGTTATCTGCGGATGAATACCAGCTGGTGTTTCAATCACGTTTCGGCAAAGCGCAGTGGTTACAGCCATATTGCGATGTGGTGTTACAACAACTGCCGGTACAAGGCATAAAAAATGTGACAATAATCTGTCCAGGATTTGTGGTCGATTGTTTAGAAACCTTAGAAGAGATCTCTAAACGTTATCGAGAATTGTTTTTAAAAGCGGGGGGTGAAAATTTTAATTATATCCCCGCGTTGAATGACTCCTCAGATCAGATACAGCTGTTGACGAATTTGGTTCAGTAAGTGATTTAATTTGCGCAAATTTGTCAATTAACTCTTGCTTAGGAATGAATAATAATATAATTTGAAGTATTTTCAAACAATTCGGTAAATCAATAATAAAAATCAAAATAAAAATGGAAACAGTCGTCGCCAG
>DAIQAW010000038.1:0-7742 GCA_036781465.1 Candidatus Aquirickettsiella sp. | reverse complement strand
TAAGATGACTACCTTATGAATACAATTTTAATTGATTATAGATAACGATTCTTTCCTTTTGTGTTTTTAATTTATCTTCTATTTCCGTTTTGTATTGTATATATCCCATTTTTTCTAGTTGTAGTGCTATTTTGAATTCTTTGTCTCCAATTTCAGTATAATTTTGCTTTTCTGAAAGCATTATGGGTGTATTTCCTTCCATATCGGTTATATTAATCTGTGGACTGTACTGCAGTAAAATATTAACAAGTTCACTATTTCCATGATACGCTGCCCGATACATTTCCAGATAAATTTGAGAGTTCAGGTTCGGGCTCACGCAGCAGTACTTAACTTTTAAAACATCTACAGAAAAATTTATTAAAACAGGATAATTATTTTGTTATATTGTACTTGATCTTTCGAATAGAAAAATCAAGTGCTTTTTTTCAAAATTTGAAATTTATGGATAGGCTAGCGCATTCGCTGCATAATAAACTAAATACTTTTGTGAGGAAGTGGCGACTGCATTGGCAATGTAATCACTATCTATATCTAATGGAAATAATTCCCATGCGATGTTCTCTGATGAGTCATTAGTCAAAATTTTTAGCCACTTCGATTTAACTACTTTATTTAGATCCATAGAAATATGAGTGAGATTCTGTATTAATCCAACCCCGATCGCCTTTAAGTAAGCTTCTTTTCATGTCCAACAACGAAAAAAAACTTCCCTTTTTTCTTGTTGACTATCCAGTGCTGAAAAAATTTCTTTTCGAGTGGTTAAAAAATAACTTTGCTTAAATAATCTATTGATAATTTTTTGCATTGGTACTCTATATCAATACCTACTGAATCTTCGACGGTTACCGCTATCAGAATTAGGTCTTTTGAATGCGATAGATTAAACTGTAGTTTCAATGAATTTTGAACCTTAGAAAGTTTTGGCTTTCCGTGATTTCCAATTTTAAAACGTAACCAGCCATTTGCATATCAGCCATGAGCTTCGTTCGGTCGATATTGATGGATTCTTTAGTTAAGCCTAATGCCATACTTTTATGCGCATGCTGTAATTGATGTTGTTGCAACTCCGCTGCAAGCTTAGTTTTTTCTAAAGTAATTTTTTCTTGCAGCGGGTTGGATTGATTCATTTGCTGTTGCTGAGCTTTTATTTGAAGCATACATTTGGATGTCATTTGCGTGCGGCCGGTGTAGGATTTGAAGACCGGCAAGATTTAATAGCCATAAGAATGGACGTATTACTCATTATTCTAATGCTGAATTAAATAATTTTTTGCTGGCGGCAAATATGGTTTTTGAAAGTGAACAAGGACCTCGCTTAACTTTACTTAGGATGAATCAATGCAAAGGAAGTCGCGCAAGAGGATTTAAGGGATCAATTGAAAGTAGTATAAGTGTTTGATTTAATTGGTGCCAACGAGACGAATCGAACGTCCGACCTACTGATTACGAATCAGTTGCTCTACCGACTGAGCTACGTTGGCAATGCGATTGGAAGAGCCGAATTGTAGTCAATTTAATCAGCATTAGCAATTTACTGGAAATCTTCTTTATTACTTTGTAGATAGTTCGTTTAAATACTTTAGCTTCAAATTCCAACGCGGTACAAATTATCTGAAGGGTTTTATAGAGATGGTACTGGTTTATACAAGTATGGCTTGTTAAACTAGAGTATCAATTTTATAAAGGCGCAGGTTTATGTATTCAACGAAGGAAAAACAAAGCGGTCTTACTTTACTTGAGCTCATGATCGTTATTGCGATTATTGGTATCTTGGCTGCAATAGCCATACCTAGCTATCAAAATTACAGTAATCGAGCTAAATTTGCTGAAGTTATTCAATCAACAGCACCGTTTAAATTAGCAGTCACTACTTGTATGCATGAGCATGATAATTTAGTCGCTTGCGGTACGCCTGGCCAAAATGGAATTCCTAATAATTTTAAAGGTGAAGATCAAACTAAAGGCTATGTAACGAGTGTTGAAGTAGGTAAAAACGCGCAGATTATTGCGACATCGCAAAGAATTCGTATGAATAAAATTGACCATTTCACCTATATTTTGACACCTATTTATCAAACAGATGGTCAATTACGCTGGGAAGTTAGTGGAACATGTCTACCGTCAAATTTGTGTAAATCAGATTAATTAGGATTGAGGAAGTTTCTTTTTGATTTTGACTATATTGTAGGCTCTTCAAGCATGTTATTCTAAGCCTATTTAAATGTAAGACTAAACAGAGCTTCATTTGAGGCGTAAATAACATGACTGACTATAAAAATACCTTAAATCTTCCTCATACGCAATTTCCCATGAAGGCCAATTTACCACAGGCAGAGCCTGCTATTTTAAAACAATGGGCTTCTTTGTCGTTGTTTGAAAAATTACGTGAAAAAAATCAGGGAAAAGCCAAATACATTCTTCATGATGGCCCCCCTTATGCAAATGGCCATATTCATATTGGGCATGCGGTAAATAAAATTTTAAAAGACATCGTTGTGAAAGCAAAGACCTTGAGTGGCTTCGATGCGCCGTTTGTTCCAGGCTGGGATTGTCATGGCTTACCTATCGAATTAAATGTAGAAAAAAAAATTGGTAAGGTCAGTAACAAATTAACAGCCAAAACTTTTCGACAAACTTGTCGTGAATATGCTAGCCAACAAATCTCCATACAATGTGAGGAATTTAAACGTTTAGGCGTGATCGGTGATTGGCAACATCCTTATTTGACTATGGATTTTCAATTTGAAGCGAATATTATTCGCGCCTTAGGTCAAATTATTAGTCGAGGACACTTGCAACAAGGGTTTAAACCTGTGCACTGGTGTGTTAATTGCGAATCTGCTTTGGCTGAAGCGGAAGTTGAATATGCCGATAAAATTTCACCTGCGATTGATGTGCAGTTTAGAGTCGTTGATGAAGCTGATTTTTTAAATCGAATTCCTAGTGAAAAGGGTCATGGACTTATAGTTATACCGATATGGACCACAACGCCTTGGACCTTACCCGCTAATGAAGCTGTCGCACTTAATCCAGATATTGAATATGTGTTGGTACAAACCGATACCGAACGTTTATTAATCGCTGAGTCTTTATTAGCAAATTGTTTGCAACGTTACCAAATATCGGATTATAAACGTTTAGGTAGTGCGATCGGAAAAGTTTTTGCAGGCGTTATATTGCAACATCCTTTCTACCATCGACAAGTCCCCGTTATCTTAGGCGAGCATGTCACCACAGAAACAGGCACAGGTGCTGTGCATACTGCGCCTGCGCATGGTATAGAAGATTATAGTGTGGCACAACATTATGGATTGCCATTAATAAATCCTGTGGGTGGTAATGGGTGTTTCTTACCGGGTACAGCACTATTTGAAGGAAAGCATGTTTTTAAAGTTAACCCACTAGTGATCGATAAACTTAGGGAATCCAAAAATTTATTGAAAGAAGAAAATATTAAGCATAGTTACCCGCATTGTTGGCGCCATAAGACACCTCTAATTTTTCGAGCGACACCACAATGGTTTATTAGTATGGAGAAACAAGGCTTAAAGAAGGATAGTTTAGCAGCGATTAAAGAGGTTAATTGGATTCCGCAATGGGGAGAAGCACGAATTGATTCGATGATTAGCAATCGACCTGACTGGTGTATTTCAAGACAGAGAAGTTGGGGAGTTCCTATTCCTTTATTTGTACATCGTTTATCACGGGATCTACATCCCAATAGCCTTAATTTATTAGAACAGATTGCTCATCGTGTGACAGAAATAGGCATAGATGCTTGGTATGATTTAAATCCAGAAGAAATATTAGGTAAGGAAGCAGAAGATTACGAAAAATTAACTGATTGTTTAGATGTATGGTTTGATTCGGGTGTAAGTCATTATGCTGTTTTAATGAAAAATCCGTCTTTAGCTTGGCCAGCGGATCTTTATTTAGAAGGTTCGGATCAACATCGGGGATGGTTCCAATCTTCTTTATTAACGTCCGTGGCAATAAAAGGTCAAGCTCCTTATAAATCGGTTTTAACACATGGATTTACTGTGGATGAAAAAGGACACAAAATGTCTAAATCATTGGGAAATGTGATTGCACCAGAAAAGATTATACAAAGTTTAGGGGCGGATATTTTACGCTTATGGATTTCTTCAACAGATTATCGAAGAGAAATGGCTGTTTCAGATGAAATTTTAAAACGTACGGCGGAAGCTTATCGACGAATTCGTAATACTGTTCGATTTTTATTAGCCAATTTACATGATTTCGATCCATCGGAAGCAGTGCAAACTAACAAAATGTTGTCTTTAGATATTTGGATATTAGAACGGGCGGAGCTTTTGCAGCATGAGATTGTCGATGCTTATGAGACTTTCCAGTTCCATATGATTTATCAGAAACTACAACATTTTTGTATTAGTGATTTAGGTGGATTCTATTTAGATATTATCAAAGATCGTCAATATACCTTACAAAAAAATAGTATTGCAAGACGTTCTGCGCAAACTGCACTTTTTTATATTGCTGAAGCCATGGTACGTTGGTTTGCACCTATTTTAAGTTTTACCGCAGAAGAAATTTGGCACTACATCCCAGGGAAGCGCGAAGAGAGTGTTTTTTTAAATGAATGGTATTCTTTATCTTTTTCGTTTGCCAACGATCCATTACAAACCATTTATCAAGAGACTGATCGGCAAACCTACTGGAATGAACTTATACAAGTACGCAATGAAGTTAACAAAGTGATAGAAAAACTACGTATTAACGGGGATTTAGGTTCTTCATTAGAAGCTGAAGTTGAACTTTATGTTAAAGAAAACTCGCGACTGTATAAAATGTTTTCTGCTTTACAAAATGAACTTAGATTTGTATTAATAACCTCTGATGCAAAGCTGTTGACTATTACCCCTCTGCAACAGGTCTCATTATTGAATATTAATGGCGAAGAGTTAGGAATAAATGTTATTTCCACGATAGGGAAAAAAACAAAATGTGCGCGTTGTTGGCATCGTCGTGCTGATGTGGGAAAGGATCTAGAACATCCTGAAATTTGTCTACGTTGTGTAGAAAATCTTCCCAATGGAAAAGGCGAACAGCGAATGTATGCTTAAAAACTACAATTTTTTCTAACCTATTTAAACTATGCAAGAAAGAAAAACATCTCAACTATCATGGCTTTGGTTAAGTGTATTCATTATTATTTTCGATTATTTAAGCAAAGTATGGATGACACATTGGTTAGATCAAACGAGTATCATCCCTGTATTTCCTTGCTTAAACTTTATTTTGTCACACAATTTTGGTGCCGCGTTTAGTTTTTTAGGTCAAGCGGATGGTTGGCAGCGCTGGTTTTTTTCGACAATTAGTGCGCTTGTGAGCGTTTATTTAGTGCGTATGCTTTATCGAGGTGGGCTGAATAATTGGGTGGCTTGTGGCATTGCATTGATATTAGGGGGTGCCATAGGTAATTTGTATGATCGACTCAGCTTGGGTTATGTCATAGATTTTATTGATTTTTGTATTGGTTATTGGCATTTTGCTACCTTTAATTTGGCTGATACAGCTATTTCTATTGGTGCTGTTATCTGGATCATTGCGAGCTATAAATCCGGTAAAAAATAATGATAGCGGCTACTAAAAAACCGATTATTAAAAAACCATTAGGCGTGTTTAGTTTAGCTATGATGAATGTTATTGCTGTGGATAGTTTGCGTTCATTACCTATCGCTGCTCAATTTGGTTATGCATTAATATTTTTTTATTTACTTGCTGCATTACTGTTTTTTATTCCGACCGCTTTAGTGACTGCTGAATTAGCCACCACTTGGCCGAGCACAGGCGGAGCATATATATGGATCCGTACTGCGTTTGGTGTGCGATGGGGTTGGTTTGCGATTTGGTTGCAGTGGATATACAACGTGGTTTGGTATCCAACGATATTGTCTTTTGTAATCGCTGCATTTGCTTATTTAATTGATCCCCATTTGGTACAACATAAAATATATCTGTTAAGTACGATATTAATTATTTGGTGGTCGGTTACTGCTTTAAGTTGCTTAGGCTTACGAGTTTCGAGTTGGCTGAGTAGTATCGGCGCTTTAGTCGGCACTTTAATTCCTATGCTTTTTATGATCGTGTTAGCTATTATTTGGATTAAAAGCGCACGGCCCCTAGCGATACATTTTTCTTCTTATTCTTTTTTCCCGAGTCTGAATAATTTTAATAATTTGGCCTTTTTAACGACTATTATTTTTGGTCTGATGGGCTTAGAAATGTCAGCTGTACATGCGGGCGATGTACATAACCCCCAGAAAGATTTTCCACGTGCCTTATTTTGGTCGACAAGTTTAATATTGATAACCTTGGTCATGGGTTCTTTAGCTATAGCCCTTATTATTCCAGTAAATCAGCTTAATATATTGTCGGGTTTAACCGAGGCTTATGTTGCTTTTTTTAATAGTTATCATTTGCCTTTTTTTATACCAATTATTATTTCTTTAATTATTATTGGAAGTTTGTGTAGTATTTCTACCTGGGTAATTGGTCCTACGCGAGGCTTACTTATTGCTACCTACGAGAGCCAAATAACCGGGTTAAACTGGCTGCTTAAGGTTAATCGATTTGGAGCGCCGGTCAGTTTATTATTATTTCAAGGGATTCTAGTATCCCTATTAACCAGTCTTTTTATATTAACTCCTAGTGTAAATGAAACCTATTGGTTATTAAGCGTAATGACAGCCCAATTGGCCGTGTTATTTTATATTTTTTTATTTTTATCTGCATTACGATTGCGATATAAAGAGGCGAGTAGAAGTCGTGCTTATCATATTCCAGGAGGCACATGGGGGATTTGGATAGTTAGTACCGCAGGATTAATGGGTTGTTTTATTACATTTATACTCGGATTCTTCCCTCCTCAGGGTATCGAAGTGAGTAATTTATTTAAATTTGATTTGATTTTGCTAGGCGGATTGCTGTTATTTTGCTTACCACCTATTATCTGCGCCGGATGGGCTTTAACCTTAAAAGGAACTGAGAATAATAGTTTTATAGAGTAGTGAAGTGTTTAGTTAAAGGGCATGTCAATAATTTTTAAAGTAATGAGCTATTGGGAAAGAATCAAAAAAATGAAGCTCTCGAGATTGATAAAGCTGATGTCCCCATATGGGTATCGAGAGATTGGCAAGTTCTAAATAATTAGAAGATGTGACATCATCGTCAACTGATATTCTATCGTTAAACCAAATGCCTGTTGGTATTTTTGAATGTGGTGCATAATTAGTTAACATACGTGCTTGATGTATAGCACCAAGCCGATTTTGAACGACAAGTAATAAATAATCTATTGGTAAATTTAAAGCTAAATCAACAGCATCTAGTCCGGTCTCATCTAAGGGAACAGCTAACCCTCCTGCAGCTTCAAGAATACGCCAATTGGTTTTAGGCAAATTATTAATTTTACACAGAATACTTTCTAGATTTAGCTTACAGTCATCTTTATGCGCCGCAGTAACTGGGGCAAGAGGTTTAGTAAACGAATATAAAGTAAAAGCTTGGCATTTCTTTTGTTTGAGATGAGAACAATGCTCAATAGCCGTTTCCGCATCGCCCTTTTGATTACCTGTTATGCCGGTCTCAACAACTTTGACTACTTGAACAGTTTGGTTATGCGATACAAGATAATTGGCTAAGGCTCGACAAACCCATGTTTTACCGATTTCTGTATCATTGCCTGATATTAATAT
>DAIQAW010000037.1:5732-7749 GCA_036781465.1 Candidatus Aquirickettsiella sp. | reverse complement strand
AAGATAATGTAACCAATGGTGTCGTTTATCCGCTATAGCCAAAAAATCGGCAATCTTTAGAGAAACTGACCTATTATATTGCAATTCCCGTCCTGTATTATTGATCACCAAACCTCCTGCTTCTTTAAGTATGCACTGTCCCGCGGCTGTATCCCATTCAAAAGTAGGCGAAAAACGCGGATATATATCGGCTACACCTTCAGCCAACCAACAAAATTTTAATGCACTTCCACAATATAATAAATTTAAACTGGAAAATTGAGCTAAAAATTTTTTTAACTCCTCCATCCCATGTCGACGGCTGATAACTACGGTAATGGGGAGTTTTTCTTTCCAAACTCGACTAAGCATTACTTTTGGCTGAGTCTGGCCTATTTGTTTATAAGCGCCTAGTCCCTTCTTAGCAAAATAACAAATATTCATGGATGGAACAAATATAACTCCTAAACTTGGACTATGCTGCTCGATTAAAGCAATATTAATAGTAAATTCGCCATTTTTATCTAAAAATTCTTTTGTTCCATCCAAGGGATCAATTAACCAATATTTTTCCCAGGATCGACGTTTTTGAAAAGATACAGGTACAGATTCTTCAGAAATAATAGGCAAATCGGGGGTTAAATGGCGCAATCCTTGACAAATACAATCATGAGAGGCTAAATCTGCGACAGTAATAGGCGATGTATCTGCTTTATACTCTACAGTTAGATCACGTTGGTAAATATTAAGAACTTGTTTCCCGGCTTGTTTAGCAAGAGAAACTACATCATTAAGCAAAGAATTCATAAATTGGCAGTATACAGCTCATTAAGAAAATACAAAAATTTAAACTGTTTAGGACTTAAACCTAAAAATGAAAAACTCAACTAATTATTTTGCAATAGTCCCAGCTGCAGGCATAGGTAATCGTATGCAAATGGATTTACCTAAACAATATATATCTATTAATGGAAAAAAAATACTCCAATACACATTAGCCACTTTATTGAACTATCAAAAATTTAAAAAATGTGTTGTAGTCATCAATAAAGAAGACAAACATTGGTCAACTCTCCAATTAATCTCACCCCATTTAATCACAGTATGGGGAGGGGAAGAACGTTGCCATTCGGTATTTAATGGTTTATTAGCTTTAAAAGAATTTGCAAAAAAAAATGATTGGGTGTTAGTACATGATGCCGCGCGGCCACTTTTGCACCACAACGATATCGATAAGCTAATTATGCATCTGGATAACCATCCCGTAGGGGGGCTTTTAGGATACCCGATAAAGAATACTGTTAAATTCCTTAATAATCGGTTTCTTGAAACTTTAGATCGAAAAAAATTATGGATGGCAGTAACACCTCAAATGTTTCGCTACCATTGGCTAGTCAACGCACTTGATTCAACTATCAAAAGAAACCAATTCCCTTCAGATGAAGCCAATGCAATTGAGTTATTTGGTCAGCAACCTAAAATGATAGAAGGACGTAAAGATAATATTAAAGTGACTGATAAAGATGATCTAAATTTACTTAATTATTATCTTTCTATTCGGCCTGACCTTTGTCAATCTTAATCTTTTAAATTCACAGTGGTTATCAATTAATTAATTGAGCTTTTTTTCAATAAGTTGTTTCTATATAGCGCATATTCCAACTGGCCAAAACTATTAGCTACTTCTTCACGATAAAGGTTTGGCATAGAGTTACTTGTAAGTGGGTATTTTTCATCGTGAACTGCAATTAATCTAACCAACGCATAATCTCCTGTTTTCAAGCTAATACCTTTCATCGATAACGCACTAGAAATACTATTATTCGGGGGAGTTAACATAAATGCAGTTTTTACTATATCCTTATTTATTTTATTGTTATACCGATCTACTTTCTGAATAAACTGCCATTTTAAATTTTTACTCGCGAAACTTTTAGGTGTAATAGTAGTTTTTTCTAAATTTTCGAGTAAATTCTTTCCATATTGTTGCGCTTTAGAAATAGCAGTTTGTTGATTCAAAATTTCCTTGACTTTTTCT
>DAIQAW010000037.1:0-5722 GCA_036781465.1 Candidatus Aquirickettsiella sp. | reverse complement strand
TTCTCGAACCTCATTAAAAGGCTGAATCCTTGCAGGTTGATATTTTTTGATACGCAAAACAATGGCTATATTCGGATTAATATTAATAACTGCACTGTTATTTCCTTGCAAAACATCTTGGCTAAATGTAGCAGCAATGATTTTTGGAACTTTACTCAATTTTTCTTTTCCGCCATTCTTATCGAAAAAGCCTGTGGAATGTATCGTTAAATTCAATTTCTTGGCTGCGATTGCTAAAGAATCAGGATGAATGTAAGTTAAATTAGCTAAGCTAGTTCTATTTTCCAGGAAGATCTTTTCATTCTTGGAAGAAAGTTGGAGATATTCAATACTAGCTTGTTCTGGTTGACTAAAGATTTGTTTATTTTTCAGATAATAGGCAAAAATTTTGGGATCCTGGGACATGAATTGTTGGTGTAAAAATCTGGAATAAGGAATAATAAGATAAGCAAAATCCCTTTTTTGATGCGTATATTTTACGTAATTGTTGATATCCTGAGGTAAAGCAAATGCGCTTTGTGTAATTCCTTGCTGTACCTGGTTAATGAGCAATGTTTTTTTTATGTCCATTAAAAACTGAAGTTTGGTATAATGTATAGCATGCAACACATCATAAAATTGCTCAACAGAAAAACGACCTGCTAATTGAAATGCTGGAATTTGTAATAAAACAGAATTTATTAGGACCTGACTAATACGATATTTGGATTGTAACGCGGCTTGAAATAAAACTTGTGTTGCTTCCCACTCCTGTAAAGTTTGTTGTCTTAATTGTTCAAGTATTTTTTTATTATTAGAAAAATTCTTTCCTAATCGATTCTGAGCTTGTTGATAAGCACGTTGATATAACTTATCAAACTCACTTTGTAATAATGTTTGACCGGCAATCTTAACAACAACTTTATTATTGCTTCTTAAGTTAAGCTCCAGAAAGCCATGTATGCCCCATAAAGCAAAAACAACAATTAATAATCCTACTACCGTGCTGGTAATCCAGCCTTGCGTTCTATCACGAATGGATTGCAACATATTAAGGAAACTTAACTTTAAATCAATATAAAAAAGCTTTTAATGAATAAAATAAACTCTAGTGAGAACACTTTATTATTCTGACTTTAATCTACATTTACAATTTATATTTAAAATTTTAGAGGACTGGCGGAGTGGACGGGACTCGAACCCGCGACCCCCGGCGTGACAGGCCGGTATTCTAACCAACTGAACTACCACTCCCGCTATATATATATTATGGTGGGTGCTGTAGGGATCGAACCTACGACCCTCGCCTTGTAAGGGCGATGCTCTACCAACTGAGCTAAGCACCCTGTTGAAAGGGGTGTCATTCTAAACTTATTTGCAAAATATTGCTACTCTTTTTGCACAGCGTCTTTTAATGCCTTTCCTGCCTTAAACGCTACAACATTGCTTGCCTTAATATGTAAAGATTCTCCTGTCTTCGGATTACGTCCAGTACGTGCTTTACGATGACGAACACAAAGTGTAGCAAATCCAACTAAGCTAACATCTTCTCCTTTACATAAAGCTTTAGTAATAGAATCTAAAATTTTTTCTAAAGTCTTTCCAGCAACATTTTTTGTAACTTGTGCAGCTTCCACAATAACGTCAACTAAATCTGATTTGTTCATATATACCCTCACAACGATAAAAATTAAGGCCCATACCTTTAAGTTAAATTTTAAGCATTTTGCTATAGATTATAAGCGGACTGTTTATATCAATAGCGTGAATCCTCTGTCAAGGGAATAAGAGATATACTCTTCACACTTAAATTTTTTTCAGTATTGCTGCCCAATATGCAATCCACAACAGGCAACGCATTAGTTACTTCAGCGATCAATGAAGAAACTTCATTACTATAAGTATTTAACGAGTATTTGTAGTAGGACTAATTTTTGCTTGATTTTTTTTATCAATTAGCTTGATAGGTACAATCATTTTTTTTTCTCGCTTCTTTTTAGCTTTAGGCTTAACTGAAGTCTTTTTTGGATGTTGTAAAGCAATATCCAACACTTGATCTATCCAACGGACAGGATGAATAATTAAACCTTCTTTAATATTTTTTGGAATTTCCTTGAGATCGCGTTTATTCTCTTCAGGGATAATAACTTCACGTATCCCTCCACGATGAGCTGCAAGTAATTTTTCTTTTAAACCACCAATCGGCAAAACTTCACCACGTAAAGTTATTTCTCCTGTCATCGCGACATCAGCTCGTACAGGTACTTTAGTAATTGCAGAAACCAGCGCCGTACACATACCTATCCCTGCACTAGGGCCGTCTTTCGGCGTTGCACCTTCAGGAACATGAACATGAATATCCTTTTTTTCATAAAAGTGAATAGGAATGCCTAGAACTTCAGCACGACTTCGTACCACTGTTAAAGCAGCTTGAATAGATTCTTGCATCACTTCGCCTAAATGGCCTGTATAACTTGTTTTTCCTTTTCCAGGCACAACTGCTGCTTCGATAGTTAATAAGTCACCGCCCACCTCAGTCCATGCCAAACCACTTACTTGACCTACTTGATCATGTTGTTCAACCAATCCGTAACGATACTGCCTTACACCAAGATACTTTTCTAAGTTATTACTAACCACAGTAATTGATTTTACACTAGGCTTGCGTGCAATTTCTGTAACAACTTTCCGACAAATTTTAGCAATTTCACGCTCAAGACTACGAACACCTGCTTCACGAGTATAATAACGAATAATGTCTTGCAATGCGCTTTCAGCCAAAATTAATTCTTTATTTTTTGCTGTAATTTTTAAACCATTCTGGATAAGTTGTTTAGGTAATAAGTGTTGTCTAGCAATGTTAATTTTTTCGTCTTCGGTATAGCCAGGTATACGAATAACTTCCATGCGATCTAATAAAGCTGGAGGAATATTCAAAGTATTTGCCGTAGCGATAAATAAAACTTCAGATAAGTCATAACTTACCTCAAGATAATGATCATCAAAAGCGTGGTTTTGCTCAGGATCTAATACTTCAAGTAATGCTGCTGCAGGGTCCCCCCTAAAATCCATTGCCATTTTATCGATTTCATCAAGCATAAATAAAGGATTCTTAACCCCTACCTTAGCCATTTTTTGCATAATTCGACCAGGCATAGAACCAATATAGGTACGACGATGACCTCTAATTTCTGCTTCATCACGTACACCACCTAAGGACATACGTACAAATTCGCGTCCTATGGCCTTAGCAATAGATTGTCCTAAGGATGTTTTTCCAACACCAGGCGGCCCTACTAAGCATAAAATTGGACCCTTTAATTTTTTAACCCGTTGATGAACTGCCAAAAACTCAATAATCCGTTCTTTGACTTTTTCCAAACCATAATGCGCTTCTTGTAGTACTTTTTGTGCTTTGTCTAAATCATAGCAAACTTTGCTCCGTTTGTTCCAAGGAAGAGATAAAATCCAATCTAAATAATTTCGACTTACTGTCGCTTCTGCCGCCATAGGAGACATCGATTTTAATTTATTTAATTCAGCAATTGATTTATCCTTTACCTCTTTAGGCATTTTTGCTTTTTCGATACGTTTTGCAAGATCATCTAGCTCATTCGTAACGCCTTGAGACTCGCCCAGTTCCTTTTGAATCGCTTTAACCTGTTCATTTAAATAATATTCTCGTTGACTTCTTTCCATTTGCTTTTTAACACGCCCGCGAATACGCTTTTGCATTTGCAATAGTTCAATTTCACTTTCAAGGAAAGCTAATAATCGTTCTAAACGTTTTTTTAATGGAAAAATTTCGAGTATCTCTTGTTTTTCTTGAATTCTAAGTGTCAAATGTGCCGCAATCATATCGGCCAATCGGCCAGGATTATCAATGCTCGATAAGGTACTTAAAATTTCTAGAGGTATTTTTTTATTTAACTTAACGTATTGTTCGAATTGACTTAAAATTGTTCGTGTTAGAACCTCAATCTCTTGATCAGGCTCAACTGGAGGTATCCCTACGATTTCAATATCTGCGGCAATATAATCTTTCTCTTGTAAAAATTGCTTAACTTTACCTCGTTGAGAACCTTCAACCAATACTTTAACAGTACCATCTTTCAATTCTAACAATTGTAAAATAGTAGCTATGGTTCCAATTTGATAAAAATCTTCAATAGTAGGACTATCTTCATCTGGATTTTTTTGTGCAATAAGTAATACTTTTTTCTCCGCACTGGATTCATTCATCGCGGCTTCCAAAGCTTTAATCGACTGCTTTCTGCCTACAAATAGCGGTATTACCATATGAGGATAAACTACAACATCCCGTAAAGGGAGTAGCGGAAGCTTCTCTGAGAGTTTAGAAGTTACTGTTCCACCGCCCATTAGTTGCTTTACCATAAATTCAACCTTTGAAAGATTTACTCGCTACCCGCCGCCATTTCTTTATTATCTAATTCAAGTTCTTTTTCTTGTTTGTAAATCACCAAGGGTTTTGCTCCCTTGCTAACGGTGCTTGCTTCAATAACAATTTTATTTACATTCTGCATAGAAGGCAATTCGTACATTATATCTAATAAAACATTTTCTAAGATTGCACGTAAACCTCTTGCGCCTGTTTTACGTTCTAAAGATCTTCTAGCCACCATTTGTAAAGCGTCTTCACGAAATTCTAAATCAACGTTGTCCATTTTAAATAATTTAAAATATTGTTTGATCAAAGCGTTCTTAGGTTCTTTTAAGATTTGAATCAGCATTTTTTCATCAAGTTCTTCTAAAGTTGCAATAACAGGTAAACGTCCTATTAGCTCGGGTATAATTCCATATTTAATTAAATCTTCTGATTCAAGCCGATTTAACAACGTTGTTAAACTCCTTTTATCTCCTTTGCTGCGCACATCGGCAGAAAATCCAATTCCAGTTTTCTCGGTACGTTCACGAATAATTTTCTCTAGACCGGAGAAAGTGCCTCCACAAATAAATAAAATATTAGTTGTGTCTATCTGTACTGTCTCTTGATTAGGATGCTTACGCCCTCCTTGCAGAGGCACGGAAGCAACAGTACCTTCAAGTAATTTAAGTAATCCTTGTTGAACACCTTCACCTGAAACATCTCGAGTAATAGAGGGATTTTCGGCACGCCGACTAATTTTATCAATTTCATCGATATAGATAATTCCTAGCTGGGCCTTTTCAATATTTCCATTAGCCGCCTGTAATAACTTTTGTAAGATATTTTCTACGTCATCACCGACATAACCCGCTTCGGTTAAGGTAGTCGCATCCGCAATAGCAAATGGTAAATTGAAAAATCGCGCTAAAGTTTTTGCTAATAAAGTTTTACCACTCCCGGTAGGACCTATAAGCAACACATTACTCTTACTAAGTTCAGTATCATCTTTGACGTTCAACGGATGAAGCCGCGCCTTTTTCATTAATTCTAAGCGCTTATAATGGTTGTAAGCAGCTACGGATAATATTTTCTTAGCAAATTCTTGACCAATAACAAACTCATTAAATACAGCATGAATCTCTGCAGGCTTAGGAATAGACATCCCACCTTCCTGGCGCGGAACTTCCTGTTGAAACTCTTCTTGCAAAATATCACTACATAGCTGCACGCATTCATTACAAATAAAAATAGAAGGGCCTGCAATTAATTTTGGCACTTCATCCTGACTTTTACCGCAAAATGAACAGTGAAGAGGCCCCGAGGTTTTATCGTTTATGGAACTACTCATATTTTATT
>DAIQAW010000036.1:0-7834 GCA_036781465.1 Candidatus Aquirickettsiella sp. | reverse complement strand
GGTTTAATAACGCATGAATCAAAGAATATTCCTTCACCTAACTCTTTTTTTGTAGGCCTGCAAGCGAGCATTATTACTCTTGTAGATAGAAAAATTATCGATTCTTATCAGCAAATAGAAGGAAGAATTCTCTATGATAAAAAATATACTAAGCTCGACTTTAACCCATTAACCTGGCTTTATATTGATTATTGTTTTAAAAAGAATCTTGCTAGAGATAATCCCTGTCTTGATACGGGCTGTTTGGACTCTGTCTATCAAGATCCTATTTCTATCAGTACCGCTCTGGAATGTCCTGTTGTTTTATCCAGTTCAAAAGATAGAATTTATGATTTAAAAAATATTTTAAAACTTATACCTTCTGAAGATCCTTTTACAGGTCAAGCTTTTGAATTATTAGACATTAAACCCGCACCGGGGGGATTAAAAGTATTAGAAAAGAAAATAGTCGCTATCCAAAATCCTAAGCAAGACATGAAAGAGGCTCAGGTTGCTGCAGAACCTAGCTACCGAAGATAATCACGACAGTATCCTTCGCATTGTCGAATGCGAAGGAAGTATTCGAAGCATTTAAAAAACAATTAAACTTAACGGCATTTGGCTTATTTCCTGCTTAGAACAAGTTCGTTCAAAGTAAAAACACTATGTAATTGATAACCTGCAGCTAACAACGCTTCTTTGCCACCTTGTTGTCGATCGACTAACACGACGATATCTTTTACTTGTAGACCATGTTTTTTTAAAGAATCTGCTATCTGTAGCACACTGCCACCCGTAGTCACAACGTCTTCAATAATTAAGCAGTCTTGACCCGATTTGAAAACACCTTCGATTTGTTTTTTTGTGCCATAATTTTTAGTTTCTTTACGACACATTAACATCGGTAAGTTTTGCTCAAGCGAAACAGCCGTAGCCATCGGCAATGCCGTATAAGGCACACCACATAGCAAACTTGGTTTTAGATGTTTTATTTTATCCCACAATACCTTTGCAATGTTGCGTAATAGAGGTGGATAAGAAATAATTTCACGGCAATCGATATATATCGGTGAAATTTCGCCGCTACGTAAAGTAAATTCACCCCATTTAATCACACCAATATTAATTAATGCATCAAGTAAGGTTTGTTTTTCCATACTAAACTTCAGGTGAGTTATCATTATTGTTAGTTTTTTCAACCGATAAATTGATCAAGCTATCCGTTTGCTCTGGATCGTTGGTTAAGTCTTCTTCGATACGTTCTAAGCCAACTAATGTTTCGCCCTCATTCAATCGTATCAAAC
Source organism: Candidatus Aquirickettsiella sp. (assembly GCA_036781465.1). GTDB lineage: Bacteria > Pseudomonadota > Gammaproteobacteria > Diplorickettsiales > Diplorickettsiaceae > Aquirickettsiella. The sequence continues at coordinate 6,551 of DAIQAW010000036.1, read as the reverse complement.
GTACCCCTTGTGAATGGCGGCCGGCGACACGAATTTCAGAAACACGTGTGCGCACCAAGGTCGCTTTATTAGTAATAAACATCACTTCATCAGCAGGTAATACTTGTACAGCCGCAACAACATTACCATTACGCTCCGTTGTTTTAATAGCGACTACACCACTACCACCACGACTCGTCAAACGATGTTCAGGAACAGGTGTACGTTTACCATAACCATGGCTAGTTGCCGTTAAGATTAAGCCTTCAGGTTTAGCAATGATTAAAGAAATAACCTGTTGACCTTCTTGTAATTTAACCCCTCTTACACCACAAGCGGTACGACCCATACATCGCACTTTACTTTCATTAAAACGTATTACCTTACCCGCATTGGTAAACAATAAAACATCTTGTTGACCATCGGTTAGCGCAACACCCACTAAACGATCACCTTCACGTAAATCAATCGCAATAATACCGTCGTTACGGGGTCTAGAAAAGTCGATTAAGCTGGTTTTTTTTGTCGTGCCATTGGCTGTTGCCATAAAAATGAAATGTTCAGCACTATAGTTCTGTACAGGTAATACCGCATTAATCCGTTCATTTTCACCTAAGGGTAATAAATTAACGATGGGTCGGCCTTTAGCGATGCGACTACCTTCGGGTAATTTATACACTTTTAGCCAATAGACTTTACCCGCACTAGAAAAACACAATAAGGTGGCATGTGTATTAGCAATTAACAAATGTTCAATAAAATCTTCTTCTTTTACATCGCCAGAAGATTTTCCTCGACCACCACGACGTTGTGCTTGGTAAACATCTAAGCTTTGTCGTTTGACATAGCCTTCATGCGATAAGGTCACCACCACATCTTCGGCGGGAATCAAATCTTCTTCATTAATTTCAGCATCAACACTGATAATTTCGGTTCGCCTTGGATCAGCAAATTCTTCTTTTATCGCCATCAGTTCATCATGAATAACCTGACGTAAGCGTTCAGGTAGATTTAAAATATCTAATAAATCAACAATAATGTCTAACTGATCGCGGTATTCTTTTAAAATTTTCTCTTGTTCAAGACCCGTTAAACGATGTAAACGCAACTCTAAAATCGCTTGTGCCTGTTCGGGTGACAATCGATAAATATTTTCACCTTTTTTTACACCATATTCATGAACTGTATCTAGCGTTAATTGTGTCTCAAGCAAATCGGTCTTAGTGAGCATCTCAGCTACCATACCTAACTGCCAATGTTGCGCTAACAGTTGAGCTTTAGCATCTGCTGGATCCTTTGCTGCTTTAATTAATGCGATCATCGGATCAATGTTCACTAAGGCAATACCTAAACCTTCTAAAATATGCGCACGTTCTCGCGCTTTACGCAATTCAAAAATGGTGCGGCGTGTTACCACTTCACGTCGATGTGCCAAAAATTCGGTAATTAATTGTTTAAGATTGAGTAAAACGGGTCTGCCATCGACCAAAGCCACCATATTAATACCAAATGTGACTTGTAATTGCGTTTGAGCAAATAAATTATTCAATAACACATCAACATTCTCACCACGTCGGACTTCGATGACCATACGCATACCGTCTTTGTCGGATTCATCGCGTAATGCGGTAATCCCTTCAATGCGTTTTTCTTTTACCAATTCCGCAATTTTCTCGATGAGTTTTGCTTTATTTACTTGATAAGGGAGCTCGGTCACAATAATCCGTTGCTTATTCGATTTTTCATTTTGCTCAAGTTCGATTCTCGCTCGAACAAACACGCGTCCACGACCACTATGATAGGCTTCAAGAATTCCTTGCTTACCATAAATCAAACCTGCCGTAGGAAAATCAGGTCCTTTAATGAACTGCATTAAACGTTCTAGGGTCAATTCAGGATCGACTAGTAAAGCAACACAAGCATCGATAACTTCCGCAAGATTATGCGGCGGAATATTGGTCGCCATACCCACCGCAATACCTGAAGAACCATTAACGAGTAAGTTAGGAACTCGCGTGGGTAATACGCTAGGAATTTGCTCGGTTTCATCATAGTTAGGCGCGAAGTCGACCGTTTCTTTAGCTAAATCCGCTAATAAGGCATGTGCCAACTTGGACATACGAATTTCGGTGTAACGCATCGAGGCGGCGGAATCACCATCAACCGAACCAAAGTTACCTTGGCCATCAATCAACACCGAACGCATAGAAAATGTTTGTGCCATACGCACAATCGTATCGTAAATCGCCCCATCACTATGCGGATGATATTTACCAATCACATCACCCACCACACGCGCAGACTTTTTATGTGGCTTATTCCAATCGTTGCCAAGTTCACTCATGGCAAATAAAACTCGTCTGTGCACGGGCTTTAAGCCATCTCGAACATCAGGCAATGCCCGACCTACTATGACACTCATAGCATATGCTAGGTAGGACTGCTTTAATTCCTTCTCAACTGTTACCGAAATGATTTCATTAGCCGCTGATTCTGTCATAAAAACTCAAAGCCTATGATACATAAAATAAAAGCAGATGAAGGCCTTTTACCCCTTCACCTGCAACAAATATAGTACCACAAAAGGCTTAAATTAGCAGCAGTTTTCAACGGCTAATACAATTATTTTACTTATTGTCCCCAGCTGCAGAATTAGCTGAATTATCGTTATTCGCAGGCCCTGCCGCGGAACCTGATGTTCCATTGTTAGATGATGCATCCGGTGGTGTCACTGTCGTAGCAGGCGCGGTATTGCTAGGTGGTGTTTGTGTAGGTTCCACAGCTTGTGGATTTACCGGCATTTGCTGAACATCCGAGCTGGATGAGTTTGCAGGATTGGCCATCTGATCTTGAACAGGCATCGCGGTATCTACTTGATCTCCTTGCTTATCAGAAGGCTGATGATTACAGCCGACTAACGCCGCCGTCAGCAGCATAGAAACCAAAAACTTCTTATACATAAGCAAAATTCCCCATCTAAAAAGTGTGCAAAAGCATTAAAGAAAAATTTGTAAGTGAAGAACTGACAAAGTCCACTGACAAATCCATAGCCCATAGTAGAAGCCAACTTAAGCATAGCAAAACTTTCAAGTAAAACAAAATCTGATAAAAATTAGTCTCTCATTAAGGTTAAATCCAATGCATGTTAAGGTTAAATCCAATGCATGCATCTCTTCTCTTTATAATTGCCAACCCACTAAATACTGTTATAATAACTCTAGATTTAGTTTCCCGTGTCAGTTTATAGCCAGGGTTAACCCCCTCTATCCTTCTGATGCAAACAGAACGAAATGATAAGAAATCAACGTTTTGTAGTTAGACCTAAAAGTAAAAAATTTTAATTTTTTATATTTAGCTTATTTTTGCTAGTAAATTTAAATCCCAAGATGAGAGAATTAGTCCGGCTTCTTAAGTTTGCAGCCTTTTATTTGGAACGATGTTCTTCCGATGCGAATTTTATGCCCAGCAATCATTAATATGATGTGTATAAAAAAATACCGTATTAAGAATATGCAAGCCTATAATCCGCGTTAAAAATCAGATAGTTAAAACTTATGCTACTAAGCCTCGTAAGCAAAGTAGCTTATGCAAGGAACCCTGTTGACGCACTCACCCCTTTTTAATTAATTAAGCGGTATTTGTTTCAGATATGAGTAACAGTTTTAATTTTTAACAGCGATTATCGCGTTTTCAAATAAGCAAACTTAGTTGAGCCTTCATACAAAATAGGATTCAACGATGCATAATGAAAAGAATCGAATATTGATCAATGCGAATCAATCCGGAGAAATCCGCGTTGCTTTGCTTGAAGAAAACAAGCTATCTGACCTAGATATCGAATATAGTGGTCAAGAACAAAAAAAATCGAATATCTATAAAGGTAAAATTAGTCGCATAGAACCTAGCTTAGAAGCGGCATTCATCGACTATGGCCCTGAACGGCATGGATTTTTACCCTTCAAAGAAATTGTTCCCTCCTTCTTTAAGTTTGAAAAATCGCAATCTATCCAATACCTCAAAAAAGTACTTGAGGGTCGAGAAGTGATGGTGCAAATTGAAAAAGAAGAGCGTGGAAATAAAGGAGCCGCGCTAACAACTTACATTACCCTGCCCGGTAGTTACTTAGTGCTGATGCCAAATAACCCTGGCGCAGGTGGTATTTCACGTCGTATCGAAGGAGAAGAAAGGCGTGAAATGCAAGATTTACTTAGCCAAATGGAACTTTCAGGAGATATGGGTCTTATTCTACGCACCGCAGGCGTAGGTAGAGAATTCTACGAACTACAAAATGATTTGAATCTGCTCCTCCAGCAATGGAATGCTATACAAAAAGCATATAATGAACGCTCTGCTCCATTCCTTATTTTTCAAGAAGGTGATTTAATCACCCGTTCAATACGTGATTATTTAAGACGCGATATTGACGAAATTATTATTGATGACAAAAAAACATACGAAAAAATTAAACATTATATAGAGCAAATTCGACCTGATTTTGTATCGCGAATTACGCTTTATCAAAATTCTATACCTTTATTTATGTATTTTGATATTGAAGAAGCGGTTGAATCGGCATTTAAGCGCAAAATAGAACTCCCCTCAGGTGCTACCATCGTTATCGATCGCACCGAAGCCTTAGTTTCCATTGATATTAACTCAGGTAAATCTACCAAAAATGAAGATATTGAAGAAACCGCTGTCACTACCAATCTCGAAGCGGCTAAGGAAATAGCGCATCAATTGCGGGTACGTGATTTAGGCGGTTTAATTGTCATTGATTTTATCGATATGAACTCAGAAGACAATCAACGTAAAGTAGAAAATTGTTTACGTTTGGCGACTAAGAAAGATCGCGCGCGCATCCAAATCGGTCGAATATCGCCATTTGGATTATTAGAAATGTCTCGACAGCGCTTGCGTCATTCCCTAGGAAAAGCCAACGAAACTTTATGCTCACGATGTAATGGCGAAGGGACTGTACGCACTATCGAATCATTAAGCTTGTCTTTACTCCGCTCAATTGAAAAAGAAGCTTTAAAAAAATCCACGCAGCAAATACGTGTCGAAATACCTGTGGATATGGCTACTTATCTGATTAATGAAAAACGTGCCGCTAGAGAACAGATTGAACAACGTTATAAAATAAATATATTATTAATACCTAACCCCTATTGGCAATCTCCTCACTGTAAAATTACGGGTCAAGGTAAAAACCTTAACCTACAGGCTAGCGAAAATGCTAGCTATCAAATGTTAGATAAATCTTGCGCAGAATCTTCGCTACCTTATAGCTCGCCAGTGATTAAGCCAGTAGAAATTCCAGCAGTTAAACCACTTACTTTTGCAATTAGCAAAAATAAACCTAAAACTCAATTAGGCCTATTAAGTCGATTGCTTGGTATGTTAAAAGACCTCAGTAAAACTAAAGAGCTTAGTAAAAATTCTGCGAAAAAAGAACTAACTACTGCTCCAATACACAATCATTACAATGATACTCCGCACCGACACCCCTCAGAAAAACGTTATTCAAAAGCAAATCGTAATAACAGACTTCGCAATCACCGCCGTGATGACAGGCGCGACAAAGAAGGAAATAGCAGCGAAGGCGGTAGCGGGCAGCAGCACCATCAGCATAATGGCGGCAAGACATCACAAAGTCGCTACAACAAACATTATCAACAGCGTTATGAGTCAGCGCCACATCAGCCAAGCCTACATAATAATAAACCTGTCTCTGCTCCTATTGAGGGTTCATCAGAAAGAAAAGCATTACCTCATAAGCGACGACAAAATTCAGAAAGATCGACAATAAAACCCGAGCATAAAATAAATGCTCAAGTCATTCGAGAAGAAAATATCAGTTCAATGTCTAAGCCACTGTTAAACAACACGGAAAAAAAAGCCATTATGCCACCACGATCGGTGGAAAAATCTGTTGTAGCTAGCATAGAAAAAAAACCCGTTGCTGAGCAAGTAGCTAGCACTACTAACGTCAACTCGAGCAAACAGACCACTAATGCTAGTCATCCATCTGTACAACGTCGCAATACACGACGTTATGGTGGAGAACCCAAATTACGTCATCGTACCTATAGTCATTATGAACAGGATCAAAAAACTAAAAATTAAACGGCGTTAATTTTTAGCATAATGATTTAATTCAAAAAAAGCGAGGAATGAGTTTCTTTCCTCGCTTTTTTTATTATCCAGTTGAATTATTTAAAATAAATGCTGAAGCTATAGTATTTTGTTGTTGCATTTCTTAAGCGAGCAGCATAAATTTATTAAGCGATGCTGCTCCCAAAGCTATCATTTTTGGTCAGTTTTATCCTTTAGATCCTACTGACGAGCAACGACTGATGTATAAAATGGTCATTGAAGCGTTTGCTAAGAAAACGACTATACCCGTTTACTACTTTCCCTACTTTGGTCATGGTAGAGAAAATAAACCGTTTATTCTTGGCAGAGAAGCGACAATAAACTGTCCGCCGCAACAAGAATATTGTACGTTTAAACAAACAAAAATAAATTTCTAACCCTTAATATTTTATTAAACAATAAAGGAAATGTAT
>DAIQAW010000035.1:0-7915 GCA_036781465.1 Candidatus Aquirickettsiella sp. | reverse complement strand
AAAAAGTTGCTTATAAGTTTATTTTTAACATTACTGATTTCAGGTTGCAATATCGTCTATCGACCGGATGTCCAGCAAGGCAATATACTGCAGCAGTCTACCATAGACCAATTAGAACTCGGTATGACTAAGGAGCAAGTTCGGTATCTATTGGGTAGTTGCGTATTACAGTCTCCTTTTCAATCGGATCGTCAAGATTATATTTATTTTCTTCAACCAGGTCATGGTGAGCCTATTCAAAGACGCGTTACGCTTATTTTTTCCAAAGGACGTTTACAGAATATTGAAAAATCAGCACTTAATTAAGAATGGATTTATTTTGCTATAAAAAAAGTGTTGAAAACGGCTAAGTCGTTTTTTTGTTTTTTAGCTCGATTTATCCTAATTTTTTTAGGGTCTATTAAAAGTGGTTGATATATTTCTATTCTATCACCTGCTTTGACTTTAGCATGCAGATTACATAATTTTCCGAAAATCCCAATCTTATTTTTATTTAGATCGATGTTTGGAAAATCTAACAAAATACCAGAAAGTTCTATGACTGCAGAGATACAAGCATCATCAGGGACAGAAATTTTTATAAGTTTTTGTTTTCGGCTATCGGCAAACACTACTTCAACTTGAAAAAATGACATGACTATTTAATTGTCTTGATAAATGTTGTTTTCAAATTTACGATCTCCATAAACTTGTTTAGCACGATCAAAAAAAGCCTGTACTAATGTATTAGCTACTTTCTCAAAAACAGGAGAAAAAGCCAGTGCTAGCAAACGTGTAGAAAATTCAAATTCCAAGTTTAAATTGATCCTAGATCCTCGAGGGCTTGTTTCAAAAGACCAATACCCTTCTAAATGTTTAAAAGGGCCATTAATTAAACTAATTTCAATTAATTTGTTTTTTTGTAACCTGTTTGATGTAGTGAAACTTTTCGAAAGCCCTCCCCCCGTCAATGTAAGACGGGCTTGTATACTATCTTCATCCTGACTAATGATTTGACTTTCGGTACACCAAGGAAGAAATTCACAATATTTTTCGATGTGGTTGACGAGCTTATACATCTCTGACACATTGTAAGGCACTTCTAAAGAATGTTGTATAAATGGCATAATTAAGTTTCAGGGCGACTATCGTTACTATGTTTGCTATGCTTGAAGCCTATGATTGCTAACATGTTTGAGTATATCCCATGAATTCTAAGAAAGCATTGCAAAACACAACAATTGCACTAAATAGACGCGCTCGTCATGATTATTTTATTGAACAATCTATCGAAGCTGGCTTAGTTTTACAGGGATGGGAGGTTAAAAGTCTTCGTAGTGGCCGAGCTCAACTGACGGAAAGTTATGTGGTACTAAAAAATAGCGAGGCATGGCTTTTAGGTTGCCATATTACTCCTCTTGCTACAATATCTACACATCATAGTCATCCAGATCCGACTCGTACGCGTAAGCTTCTACTCAATGAACGTGAATTGAGTAAATTTGCCGGGAGCATTATGCGTAAAGGGTATACGCTTATCGCATTAAAGCTTTATTGGAAAAAAAACCGGGTTAAGTTAGAAGTAGGGTTAGCAAAGGGGAAACAGGAGCATGATAAGCGAGCTAGTATCAAAGAAAAAGATTGGCAGCGGGAAAAAATGCGTTTAGGACGTTATTCAAGGTAAGCATAATACTCATATTTAAAAAATTTTTGCCTTATTTTTTAAGGCTTAACAGAAAGCTTTGTATAAATAAGGTATAATCAATGTTCGGGGGCGATCTGGCTTCGACGCCGGTTACAAACCCTGAGGTGCATGTCGAGGATGCAACTTTGCCTCGTTAATCATGTTGTAAATCTATAGTTGCAAACGATGCTAACTATAACGCTAAAAACGTTGCTATTGCTGCCTAATAGGTAGTTAATTTTGTAACGTTGGGTCTGCCTAAACAGCAGCCGGCGCCATGAACTTCATAGGCTTGTATGTGGAGGTAGTGGTCATAACTGACAAGCTCGTAGTCTAGCCCCTTCTGAGGCGACAGCTACTAAAACCAAACAGAATCGTCAGTCTATCCCCTGTCAATCGGAGATGGATCGATTAAATTTAAAGATTGTACTAAACATGTAGTACCAAAGGCAGCGGACTTGCGGACGTGGGTTCGATTCCCACCGCCTCCACCAAATTAAAAATGGTTTTTAATATTTGAATTATTGGGTAAAATTTAAAAAATGTAATGATTTGGATCAAAAGTGTTTCCCAAATTTTTACTTGGTTTTAAGCATAGCCGTACCGAGTGGCCTATCTAGTCCCTAGTGACAACCTCCTTAAAAAAGAATAGACTACCGGCTCGTTAGAAAAACATGATTAATATTTATGGAAAACCTGGTTGTTGTTGTCCTAGGCCTTAATGAAAATCAGCTCACCGATCAAGTATTTAGATTGGTTGCTCATAGTGGTTGCCATATTGTTGATGCGCGTGTAAATACCACTGTAACTCATGTCACAATGACCTTGTTGATTGGAGGGGCCTGGAATACCATCGCTAAATTTGAGACACTCATAAAAAAATATGAAGATCAGGTTTTAGTTGCACGTACCCAGTTTCGAAGTGCACAACCCGATAGTTTTCCTTATTCTTCTTATATTGTGGCTCCGGATATACCAGATGTTTTAGCGAAAATTACCCAATTTTTATCTGAACAGGAAGTAACACTTTACAATCTTCACATAGAGTCATATAAAGCACCTATAACAGAAGCAGCAATGCTTGGTATATCTTTGTCGTTTGGCTTTCCTGCGCATCATTTAGTGGCAGATTTTCGTGAACACTTTATTGTATTTTGTGATGAAAACAATTTTGATGTAGCCATGGAGCCCCAAAAAAATTAGATATTTTTTCTATAAATAGTATTAGTCGATATGTTAGCTATAAACAAATTTGCACCTGATTTTGATTTACCCGCAACTAGCGGTAAAATAATAGGTTTAAAGGATTTAATAGGTAAAAATATTATTTTATATTTTTATCCTAAAGATTGTACCCCGGGGTGTACACAGGAAGGAAGAGATTTTGCAGAAAATTTTAAAAAATTTTCTACTCTAAATACAACAATTTTAGGGGTCTCACGCGATAGCCTAAAAATTCATCAAAAATTTAAATCAGATCAACGATTTCCTTTTGAACTGTTATCTGATGTCGATGAAAAAGTATGTCAATTGTATCAGGTGTTAAAAGAAAAAACTATGTTTGGTAAGAAAACATTCGGAATTGAACGAAGTACTTTTTTGATTGATAAACTAGGTATTTTGCGTTATGAATGGAGAAAGGTCAAAGTGCCTGGTCATGTCGAAGAAGTTTTACAAGCAGTCGGTGAGTTAAGTTAAAGTATGTACTTCGCTATTTGAATTTTGGCGAGTATATTGATTTAACATAGCTTATTTTTATGTGCGGGGATCTTTTTGTAAGAAATAGCATTTAGGATAGCTTTTACTACGCTAGCAAGAGGTATAGCAAAAAATACTCCCCAAAATCCTAGTAATCCACCGAATATGAGCACAGCCATAATGATAGTTACTGGATGTAGATCAACAGCTTCTGAAAATAAAAAGGGAACTAAGACATTAGCATCCAATGTGATAATTAACGAATAAACTGCCACCAGATATGCAAAATGCGCTGTCCATCCCCATTCTAAAAATCCGATAATAAGAACGGGGATAGTTACCATAACTGCACCTATATAAGGAATAATCACCGAAATCCCAACTAATACGCTGAGTAATATAGCGTACTGAAGACCAAGTATTGCAAATGAAAGATAAGTAACTATCCAAACTATCAACATTTCTAAGGCTTTTCCTCTTACATAATTACCTGTTTGGGTAAGTACTTCTTTCCAGACTTGAGAAATTAATCGGCGTTTTTCAGGTAAATATTGAGTGAGCCAGTTGATTATTTTTTTTTCATCAAGTAGGAAAAAATACACTAACAAAGGAACCAATACAAAATAAATGGCAAAGGCGATAACATTCGGAATGTAACCTAATGATGCAGATAATATTCCTTGTCCAGTATGAGTTAATTCACCCTTAAACTGAGTGATCCATTCTTGAATTTGACTGGCTGATGTATAACCGGGATAACGAGTAGGGAGGTATAATAGTAGTGCTTGACCTTTTGCAGCCATGGCAGGTAGTTCACTGATTAAGTTACTTAATTGGCGAAATAATAATGGTAACAAACCCACAATTGCTAAAATAACTAAACCTACAAAACTAATATAGACTCCTAAAACTGCAGCAATTCGAGGTAAACGCAACTTTTCTAAGGAGCTAATCGGCCATTGTAGCAAATAGGCCATAACGACACTGACAAACACCGGAGCTAAAATTTTACCTAAAGAAGCAAAAACAATGATAATGAATAATAGGAATAGCCATAAAATAGCCAATTCTGGGTCGAAAAAATATCGGGAAAACCAATTTTTAACAAATTGCAGCATAGGTTAAATCGCTACTTCTATGAAGTATGAGTAAATGAAGTCTATTGAACAGATGAGTTAAAGTCAAAAATATACTTTTCGCGCTTAAATTTTGACTGTATTGCTATCCAAGTTCAATAATTTTCGTAATATTCCCCAAAAAATTTTTGCAATGAGTATATCGTTGCTTCCTACTTACTTTTGAATCTCAAGAAAAAAATGTTTTATTCCCACTCTATTGTCGCAGGAGGTTTACCCGAAATATCATAAACTACTCGAGAAATACCAGATACTTCATTTATAATTCGATTTGACACAGTCTCAAGTAGATGATATGGCAGATGTGCCCAGCGAGCTGTCATAAAATCTATGGTTTCTATAGCACGGATCGCAATAATTGGTGCATATTGGCGAGCGTCTCCGATAACTCCTACGGAATTTACCGGCAAAAAAACACAGAATGCTTGGCTTATTTTGTTATAATAATTTTGTTCCCGTAATTCTTCTTGTAAAATAAGATCGGCTTTCCGTACAAGGTTAATATTTTTTTGATTAACTTCCCCTAAAACTCGTATAGCTAATCCAGGCCCCGGAAAAGGATGTTTGTAAACGAGCTCTGATGGCAAACCTAATTCTAAGCCCAGCTCGCACACTTCATCCTTAAATAATTCACGTAAAGGTTCCAATAACTTTAGTTTAAGCGTATCTGGCAGTCCACCTACATTGTGATGAGATTTGATAGCATGAGCTTTTTGAGTACTGGTGCCAGCAGATTCAATGACATCAGAATAGATAGTTCCTTGCGCTAACCAAGCAATATCTGGGTATTTACTTGCTTCTGTTTCGAATATTTCAACAAACAAATTACCTATAGTTTTACGCTTTTCTTCGGGATCAGTAATTCCTTTTAACGCACTTATAAAACGTTCAGAGGCATCTATTTTTACAACAGAGACCCCCATATCATCAGCTAAAGCTTGTATTGCAGAGTCTTTGTCAGTAATTCGTAATAAACCGGTATTAACAAAGACACATAATAATTGTTTACCAATAGCTTTATGTAATAATGCGGCTAATACAGTAGAATCAACACCACCTGAAAGCGCGAGTAAAACCTTTTCCTTACCTACTTTCTCTTTTATTTCAGCAATCTCATGTTCTAAAATTTTAGGGGCAGTCCAGCTCGGTTGACATTGGCAAATTTTTTCTACAAAGCGAGCCAATATTTTTTTTCCTTGACGGGTATGAGTCACTTCTGGGTGAAACTGTAAACCATAAAAATGACGCGTTGTATCAGCCATGCCAGCAATAGGGGTGTTTGGAGTATTTAATATAACAGCAAAACCTGAGGGAAGTCGTTCAACATGATCACCATGGCTCATCCAGACATCCAACAATGCATCTTTTTCCTTTTTCGGGTTATCTTGAATATGGGTTAATAATTCAGTTTCTGTCGCTACTAAAGCAGGAGCATATCCGAATTCTCGGTTTGCACAGGAAACAACTTTACCTCCGAGTTGCTCAGCCATGGTTTGCATACCATAGCAAATACCTAAAACTGGACAGCCTAAGGTAAATACTATTTTTGGTGCGCGGGGTGTAGTGTCTAAAGTAACCGTTTCAGGGCCGCCGGATAGGATAATGCCTTTAGGAGCAAAGGCTAAAATTTCTGATTCGGGAATATCATAAGGGTAAATTTCGCAATAAATATGCAATTCACGGATGCGTCGAGCAATTAAAGGCGTATATTGTGAGCCAAAATCGAGAATTAGTATGCGTTCTTTAGGAATAGTCATCTTAAGTACACTCCGTTTTTATTCGAGATTTTATTTTCATAAAAAAAATGCTAAGGATTACTTTGAGAGAATTGATTTAAAGAAATATCAATCTTCTTGGTAATAGTTAGGAGCTTCTTTGGTAATTGCCACATTATGAACATGGCTTTCCCTTATGCCGGCAGCTGTAAGCTTTACAAATTGAGCTTTTTTATGGAGCTCAGCAAGATTAACACTTCCTGTATAGCCCAAACCCGCTCTAACTCCACCTAATAAATGGTGAATAACTGTTTGCAAAGGACCTTTATAAGGTATTCTTCCTTCTATTCCTTCAGGAACGAGTTTGTTTGACTCCAAAGTGCCTTCTTGAAAATAACGATCAGATGATCCTTGCTGCATGGCCCCTAAAGAGCCCATACCACGATATGCTTTGTAAGGTTGACTTTGATAAAGTTCTATTTCTCCAGGTGCCTCTTCAGTGCCTGCAAACAAGCTCCCTATCATGACTGCATGTGCACCAGCTGCTAATGCTTTACAAAGATCTCCTGAATAACGAATTCCACCATCGGCAATAATAGTTACAGGTTTCCCTTTTAGGGCAGCAGAAACATTCATGATAGCTGTAATTTGAGGAACGCCTACACCCGTCACAATTCGAGTTGTACAAATTGACCCAGGTCCCACTCCCACTTTTATAGCATCTGCGCCTGCTATAGCTAAGGCTTGTGCTGCTTCAGCAGTAGCAATATTTCCTGCTATGAGAGAAACATCTGGATATTCGTTTTTTAACCATTTGATCATATCAATAACGCTTTGTGCATGACCATGTGCGGTATCAACACAGAGTATATCCACACCCGTTTCAATCAAAGATATTGCACGTTTTTTAGCATTGGCACCTATCCCTACCGCTGCACCTACGCATAATTGACCGCGTTGATCCTTCGTCGCGAAGGGTTTTTCTTTAGTTTTTTGCAAATCTTTTGCTGTTATCAATCCACGGCATCGAAATTGATTGTCGACAATTAAGATTTTTTCTAAACGATGGCGATGCAGTAAATTTATTATTTCTTCTGACGTAGCTTGTTCTTTAGCTGTGATGAGTCTTTCTTTAGGGGTCATGACTTTAGATGCGGGTTGATCTAAGCTTTCTTCAAACCGTATATCTCTATGTGTGACTATACCGACTAACTGGTCCTTTTCGATAACGGGTATTCCTGAAATTGAGTATGTTACCATTAGTTTAAGTAATTCTCTTAAAGTTGTTTCTGGAGTCACAGTAATAGGGTTTCTTACCATTCCATTTTCAAAGTTTTTTACTTTTCTAATTTGTTGGGTTTGCGCATCTATAGCCATATTTTTATGAATAATGCCTAAGCCACCTTCTTGAGCAAGTGCTATTGCAAGCTTTGCTTCCGTGACGGTATCCATGGCTGCTGAAATCAAAGGGATTTTCAAATTAATTTTAGAAGTTAATTGTGTTTCAAGTGATACATCTTTAGGTAAAACCACTGAATGATTTGGGAGCAACAATATATCGTCAAACGTTAACCCTTCTTGAATTGTTTTCATAATACAAATAAATAATAAAACTAAATAAAATTGCGTAGAAGGTACCTTATAGCCCCCCCTAAAGTCTAGAGGCCGAAAAATAAAAAACCATATTTGGTCCTGGGTGGGCT
>DAIQAW010000034.1:0-8091 GCA_036781465.1 Candidatus Aquirickettsiella sp. | reverse complement strand
TCTTTTGAAACAGCTACTTTACGTTTGGGAGGGCAAGTCATAGGTTTCTCCAGCAGTGAAAATATATCTATTAAAAAAGGGGAAGATTTACAAGATACAATTAAGACTATTTCTTATTACGCTGATCTTATAATAATTCGTCATCCACTCGAGGGATCAGCACGTTTAGCAGCAGAATTTTCCGATAAGCCTATTATTAATGCTGGAGATGGAGCAAATCAACATCCTACGCAAGCTTTATCTGATTTATTTACTATACAAGAAGCACAAAAAGACTTGGAAGGATTATCTATAGCGTTTGTAGGTGATTTAAAATATGGGCGTGCGGCGCATTCTTTAGTGCAACTTTGTGCTTTATTTAATATGAGACTTTTTTTGGTTTCACCTGCATTATTAGCATTACCAGAAATAATATGTGATGAATTAAAACATAAAGGTATTCGATTTTCTTTTCATGCAAATTTAGACGAAGTGATTTCGAAAGTAGATATTTTATATATGACTAGACTACAACAGGAAAGATTTAACCAATCCGAACATCAACTATTTGAAAATCAATATATTCTGACCTGTGATAAATTAAAAAAGGTTAAAACTAATTTGAAGATCCTACATCCTTTGCCTCGAGGCCGTGAAATTGATAAAACCATTGATGAAACTTCTTATGCTTTATATTTTAAACAAGTGGCCAATGCAATATATATCAGACAAGCTGTTTTAACGTTACTACTTGATAAAATATCGCTTTAGACGATTTTTTTTGGATAAAACTTATGATTAAAACCCGTTCCGTTTCTGCGATTGATAATGGAGTCGTCATCGATCATATTCCAGCAGGTCAATCACTTAAAATTATACGTTTGTTGCATGTGGTTAGCAGTAAACAACGGGTTACTTTAGGTTTAAATTTGCGAAGTACATCTTTGAAACTGAAGGATTTAATTAAAATTGAAAATCGATTGCTTACTCCGCAGGAAATTGGTCACGTTGCAATCTTTGCTCCTGGTGCTACGATTAGCCGAATAGTAAATTTTAAGGTTAGTGAAAAAATTAATTGCGAACTACCTAAGACTATACGCGATGTATTAGTATGCCCTAATTTAAATTGTATTAATCATATCGAATCTAAAGGCTATTTTAAACTCGAAGGATCACCAAATCAGGTGAAATTACGTTGTTTTTACTGTGAAAAACAATTTGAACGCGACCAAGTAGAAGAAATTTGTTTATGATGGAACTTGAAAACAAACAATTAATAAAATTGCCTGGGTTAATTGATCCCCATGTTCATTTTCGAACACCTGGTGGTGAGTACAAAGAAAATTGGAAAACAGCAGCTAAGGCTAGCATCAAAGGGGGCTATACTACCGTTTTTGATATGCCTAATACTATTCCTCCTACGGTTACAGAAATTGCTTTAGTAGAAAAAAAAGCACTTATTGATAAACAGTTAAAAGAAGCAGGAATTCCTCTTCGTTATTATTTATATTTTGGCGCCGATAAACATTATTTGAATGAAATAAAAAAAATAAAAGGACAAGTTATTGGCATTAAAGTGTTTATGGGATGCAGTACAGGAGGGTTAGTTGTTGATGACGATGAAAGCTTGCATGCTATTTTTAAGATAGCAGCTGAAGAAAATATGTTAGTTGCAGTTCATGCAGAAGATGAACAGCGATTAAAAGAAAATGCAAAAAAATTTGAAGGACCTCAGCCCTATTCAATACATTCTAAAATCCGTGATGAATCAGCGGCAATACTGGCTGTTAACAAAGCAATTCATCTCGCTCGTTTGTATGGAACGCGATTATATATTTTGCATGTTAGTACACATCAAGAAATAGATTTAAT
The DNA here is from genome assembly GCA_036781465.1 of Candidatus Aquirickettsiella sp. Classification (GTDB taxonomy): domain Bacteria; phylum Pseudomonadota; class Gammaproteobacteria; order Diplorickettsiales; family Diplorickettsiaceae; genus Aquirickettsiella. The sequence continues at coordinate 6,240 of DAIQAW010000034.1, read as the reverse complement.
TGCTCAAGCAAAAAAGGAAGGACTTCCAGTTTTTGCAGAGACGACACCGCATCATTTATTTTTGAATAGTTCAGATTATCAAAACTTACAAGGAAAGGCGGTAATGAATCCACCTTTGCGATCACCTGAACATCAAATGGCATTATTTTCGGGAATAAAATCCGGTATTATTGATACGATAGGTTCTGATCATGCGCCACATACCCTAGAAGAAAAAGCTAAAGCCTATGGGGATTGTCCATCAGGTGTTCCAGGGATAGAAACTACATTGCCATTATTATTTGAAGCATATCATCAAAATTTGCTTTCTTTAGACAATATAGTGGATTTAACTTCTCGACGTGCAAAAACAATATTTAATTTAGTCGATTGTCCAGACGATTATGTATTAGTGGATTTATCTTTAACAAAGATAGTTGAAGACAAGCGTCTCAGTACTAAATGCCAATGGTCACCCTTTGCAGGACGTCTTTTGAGGGGCTGGCCTGTTACTACAGTGTTAAAAGGACATGTCTACGATCTAAACAAACTATAATTACAACTTCACAAGAGCTTTTGTTCGGACTAGTTATTTGGAATTCTTATGGACTTGTTTTTTTTAAGAAGTAAATTTTTTAATTAATCCCTTTTTAAACCAAGCTAAAGCTTGCAATGGTTCTTCAAGATCTTCGGATAATTCTCCTAATTCTAGGTATGTTTTAAAGTTAGAAGAATCGTAGATTAAACTCTTTTCTAAATAATCTCGTGCCTTACCCCATAATTTTCTCTGTTTACAAAGCCGACCTAAACTTAATAAAAGGTAGGGGTCATCAGAATGTTTTTTTAACCATTGCTCTGCTATTGTCAACTGACGTGTAGGGTTTGAACTTTTAATAAGGCTATAGGTTGCAACAAGTGGGCCAAACCATTGTTTTTTTAACTGTTTTACTATTAATAATTCAGCTTTTGCATCTTCATGATGTCTTATAAGGCCTTCAACGTAATAATTTAACAGTAAAGGATCTTTTTTTAATTTAGATGGTAAATTGTTCCATATCTCCTCAAGCGTTGATAAATTGTACGTATATTTTCCTTCACTTAACAAATTTTCACAACTTTCTTGCTGTATTTGCTGAATTTGCGCTTTAGATATCCAGGTTTTACTTTCTAATTGAGGTAAAATTTCTAAAATATTATGCCAGTTTTGTGGCTTTTGATAGATAGAAGAAAACAGACGTTGATCATTTAGGGCAGTAGTTTTTTGTAAACGCTTTTTATCTAAATTTTGGCGCCATTGTTTTGGAAGCATGAATAAATAGTTAAAGAACCGAATTAAATAGCAAATTAAAATAAAGCTAATAATTAAAATTAAGCTACCTAACCATAATGGCATTTCTAAGGCAAGTTGATGCCAAGTAATGAGTATATAACCTGGGTCAGCAGTTATTTTAACGCCAATCCAAACTGAAACGGCAAGAACTAATAAAGATATAAAAAACCGATACATCAAGAGGATTCCTTTTGACTAGAGGAAATAACAGGAGTAGCGTTAGGAGAGCTAGGGGTTTTTTTTATAACCGAAATTGCCTCGAGTAATGGATTTAAATCGAGAGTAGGATTTTGTAAATCGATTTGTTCTAATTGATTAATAATTTGCAGGGCTGCTTGTGTGTTGGGCGAGCTAGATGCAAAATGATTCTTAATATTTTCTTGAATTTCTTGCAAGCTAGATTGATAAATAGTTGGGTCATGATGTATTAATGCCCATTGAGCTTGTTGCAATAATAAAAGTAAGTTATGTAGCAAATATTGCTGTTCTATTTTTGGCAATAAAGGTTCTATAGGTTTATTTAAATGTCGAATAATGATCAGTTGTCGAAAGCTATCTAGACTATTTTGAAGCATACGCATCCATTTATTTCCCGAAGGATTACTGGCAGAACCATCAGGATTTGGGGTAGTTGAATTAGATGTTGGCAATAAAGGCAATTGCGTAATTTGCATTTTTAAAGCCTGTAGTTGCGCTAAACTAGTCGATAGTTCAATATGAGGTAAAGCTTTTAAGCGAGTTAAATATTGAGTTAATAATTGGTGAAGATTTTCTAATCGAATATCCGGACTTATTATTGTTCCTAATTGTTTATCGGCTAATAGCAATGCCGACAAAGCATTGTCGGTATCATGAAAATAAATAAGATTATACTGGGCTAGTTGAATTAGTTGGTTAACGTTTGCGAGCAAAATACCATTATCGTTAGCGGAGAATTTTTGTTCTATAAAATTTTGTAATTGTGAGATTTGTTGCTGACGACTTTTGTCGTCAATTTGACTTTGCGCGATCTGATTTTGTAGAACAGATAGTTGATTATGATATTCGCTCATTCGTTCCCTGTTTTTTAACCAAAAAAAACTTAAGCCTAAAAATAAACCCATCCATGTGATGAGTAACAATCCGATTGCACACCAAGCTGTAAAACAGCTTTTAGAACGTAAAGGCTTATTTTTTTTGATCTTTATTTCGGTTTCTTCTAAATTGGGTGTGGACTGTGATTCCATAGTGATTGCTCCCGCCAGGAAAACAGAGTTTGTAAGATAGCTGTATTTGTTGCATTATCCGATATTAAGGGCGGTTTGACAAAACCTAGTTTCTTAGCACTATCAGTAAGTCGAGAACTAATAACGAGTAATTGTTTTTTAAATAAAATATCCTGCCAGTAAGGATACAATAAGCTAACTAGATTTTTTAATCCGGTGTGACTAGTACAAATAATGACGTCAATTGATTCTTGATTTGGAATATCAGTTTTATCAATTTTGGGCAGTTGTCGCTTGTAAACGTTTAAATTGTCAATTTGAGCTCCTCGATCTTTTAAGCCTTTTGCTAAATACTGCCGACCTCCTTCTCCTTTTACGATTAGAATTTTTTTTTGTTTTATGTCTTGTAACGCAGCAAGGTTTAATAGGCCAGTGCCATTAAAATCCTTTTTGGGGCTGTAATTACTAGGCAGGCCACATTGCTTTAAAGCTAATGTGGTACCAGGTCCTGTTGCCATAGTTTTAGTATTTTCAGGCCAAAAAGTCCAAATGCTACGAATAGATTCCGCGGTATTGAAGACCGAATTGGGGCTAATAAAGATAACAAAATCATATTCTTTAAGCTTTCTTATGTGTAATAAGGTTTTTTTTATATTTTTGGTTGCAAGAATTTCCAGCGTTGGGAAATGTACCGCTACCCCGCCATAATACTGAGTTTGAGCTACAAGATCTTTTGCTTGAAGAGTAGGGCGAGTAATGAGAATCCGTAAACCATGTAAAGCTTTCATGACCCCAAAATAGCCTTAATTTTAATCTGAAGCAATATGGGTTTTAAGGCATTTTCTATTATGGCGTTTAGTTGGTTAGCTTGGAAAAAATTATTGATAGATGATGAAAGAGAAAGATCTCTAAAGCAATTTTTCACCTCTTCTCGCGGATTGTGAGATAAACCCTATAGTCAGAAGTTAACAGCCGTTGGGGTTAGCTTAATATGACATTAAAAGTTTTTTCCTTTTAAATTTTTCAGTTAGACTAGTGCTTTTATAAAAGCAGTGTTTATGGCTTTAATAAGTTTAGAAGACAAGGACTTACAAAATCAACGTGTTCTCATTCGAGAAGATTTTAATGTGCCTTTAGATAAAGGTATAATTATCAGTGATGCGCGGATTAAAGCCGCGTTACCAACGATTGAATATGCCTTAAAAGAAGGTGCAGCAGTAATTTTACTTTCTCATCTGGATAGACCAACAGAAGGATATGTTACTCCAGAATTTTCTTTAGCCCCAATTGCAACACGATTACAGAAACTATTAGGACAACCGGTTAGATTTATAGTGAACTGGTTAGATGGATTTGAGATTTCACCTGGTGAAGTCGTGTTATGTGAGAATGTAAGATTTCAAATCGGAGAAAAGAACAATGATCCTATTTTAGCTAAAAAAATTGCAAAATTGGCTGATATTTTTGTCATGGATGCATTTGCTACAGCCCATCGCAATGAAGCATCTACCGTGGGAGTAGCTCAATTTTCTCCGCAGGTTTGTGCAGGTTTATTATTAATGTCGGAATTAAAAGCACTAAGTAAAGCATTAGAAAATCCAGCCAGACCCTTATTAGCTATCGTAGGCGGGGCAAAAGTTTCTACTAAATTAACATTATTGTCGTCTTTACTTAATAAAGTGAATTTATTAATTCTTGGTGGAGGAATAGCCAATAACTTTTTAGTTGCACAAGGGTATTCCGTAGGTCGATCTTTATTTGAGACTAATTTGGTAAGTGAAGCAAAAAAACTTTTAGAAGTATCAAAACGGTTACAAGTAGAGATTGTGTTACCGACTGATGTTATTGTAGCAACGGAAATATCAGCGGCAGCAGAGACCGCGGTTAAAAAAGTAACTGAAATAAAAAAGAATGAAATGATTTTAGATGTTGGACCAGAGTCAATTGTACATTATACCGAGTTTGTACATCGAGCAGCGAGTATTTTATGGAATGGTCCCCTTGGTGTTTTTGAATTGACCCCATTTGAACAAGGAACGCGTGCTTTGAGCTATGCTATTGCCAATAGTCCCGCTTTTTCCATTGCAGGAGGTGGGGATACTTTGGCTGCCATCGAAAAATATGATATTGCGGATAAAATTTCTTATATATCAACAGGTGGAGGGGCTTTTCTTGAGTTTATACAAGGAAGCACTTTACCTGCCTTAGCGATATTACAAGAACGCACAGGGGAAAGACAGTAATGAAACGATTTAAAAGAACCAAGATTGTGGCTACGCTAGGACCATCAACCGATAAAGCAGGTGTTTTACAAGCAATGATAGCTGCAGGCTTAGATGTGGTACGTTTGAATTTTTCACACGGGAAAGCAGAAGATCATATTAAACGCGCTAATTATGTTCGCGAATGTGCAAAAGCTGCTGGTCGAGAAATTGCCATTATGGCGGATTTACAGGGACCAAAAATTCGTATTGCGCGTTTTAAAACGGGATCTATTTTTTTAAAAAAAGACACTTTGTTTATTTTGGATGCTGATTTAGATAAGGAAGCTGGCGATGAATTATCAGTTGGTATTGATTATAAACAGTTACCACGAGATGTTCATTGTGGCGATTTGTTGTTGCTTGATGATGGCCGTTTAGTATTGAAAGTCAAAAAAATACAGAAAAATAAAATATTTTGCCTTGTAGAAGTGGGTGGAGAACTATCTAACAATAAGGGTATTAATCGAAAAGGAGGAGGGCTTTCTGCTGTAGCACTGACAGATAAGGATAAAAAAGATTTAAAAATAGCAGTAAAATTAAACGCTGATTATATTGCAATTTCTTTCCCGCGCAGCGCAGCCGATATGAATCTAGCTCGAAATTTATTAAAAAAAGCAAAGGGACATGCAGGATTGATTGCAAAAATAGAACGTAGTGATGCTATTCCTGTTATAGATGAAATTATTCGTGCTTCCGATGCAGTAATGGTGGCTCGTGGTGATTTAGGAGTTGAAATTGGTGATGCTGAATTACCTGCCGTACAAAAACATATCATCCAGCGAGCGCGGTCTTTAGATAAAGCAGTGATAACAGCAACACAGATGATGGAATCAATGATTCATAATGCTATTCCTACACGAGCAGAAGTTTTTGATGTCGCGAATGCTGTATTAGATGGTACGGATGCCGTTATGTTATCTGCAGAAACTGCTACAGGAGAACATCCTGCTTTAGTGGTGATGGCTATGGCACGTATTTGTTTAGGAGCGGAAAAACAAGCTAAGACACGTGTATCTCGGCATCGCGTCGAATGTCAATTTTATCGCGCTGATGAAGCCATAGCGATGGCGGCAATGTATACTGCCAATCATTATGATATTAAGGCTATTATTGCCTTAACTGAATCAGGAGCGACACCTTTGTGGATGTCTCGGATTCGTTCGGGAATCCCTATCTACGGTTTGGCACATAGCTTAAAAACATCACGCCGATTAGCATTATATCGTGGCGTTTATCCCTTATATTTTAATATTGATAAAATACATAAAGAAAATATTGGTCAATTAGCGATTAAAGAATTAAAGAAACATGGGTTTTTACAAAAAGGAGAGAAAGTTTTAATCACCTATGGGGATCTATTAATGACTACCGGTGGTACCAATACGCTCAAGATTTTAGAAGTAGATTAGCTCGATTCTTTTATTTTATCTAAATTATTTATTTAATTTAAGTTTTTGCTCTT
>DAIQAW010000033.1:0-8262 GCA_036781465.1 Candidatus Aquirickettsiella sp. | reverse complement strand
AGATAAGTGTTGGCATAATTATTTTAATTAAACAACAAAATCCTCTAGCTTTTTCTTAACTTTTACCTTTTTCAGATGTATATAATTTGGTAAACCTTTTTGATAGGGGGGATAATCCTCACCCTGAATTAATGGCAGCAGATAATCACGACATCGCTGAGTAATATGAAAACCATCGTTAGTGATATAAGATCGTGGCAATTTTTTTTCTTTATTAGCCACACTAGCTAATGTTGTCTCTCCTATGGCCCATTTATAGCGCTTACTGGTAGTTCTAATGATAGTAGGCATAACTGCATTTTTACCTTTGATTGCAAATTCAACCGCTGCTTGGCCTAAAGCATATGCTTGTTTAACATCCACATCAGCAGCGATATGTCGTGCAGAACGTTGCAAATAGTCGGGTAGTGCCCAGTGATATTTATAGCCCAATTTCGTTTTAATTAATTGTGCGATAACTGGAGCAGCACCCCCTAACTGCTTATGTCCAAAAGAGTCAGTGGTACCCGCTTCAGCTAAAAATTTTTGCGTAGAATCTCTAATACCTTCTGCCAAAACGATAACGCAATAACCCCATTTTTTTACTGTTTTATCCACTTGCTTTAAAAATAGAGCTTCGTTAAAAATTATTTCAGGAAATAAAATAATATGTGGTGCATCTCCTTTTTTTTGCATAGCCAATCCACTTGCTGCTGCTATCCAACCCGTATGTCGACCCATAACTTCCATAATGAATACTTTAGTTGAAGTTGCACACATCGAAGCAACATCTAAACCGGCTTCTAATATAGAAATAGCCACATATTTTGCTACTGAACCAAAACCAGGACAATTATCGGTGATAGGCAGATCATTATCTACTGTTTTGGGAATACCTATGCAAGTTAAGGGATAACTTATTTTTTGACTAAGCAGATAAATTTTATATGCAGTATCCTGTGAATCCCCCCCCCCATTATAAAAAAAATATCCAATGTCATGTGCCTTAAAAACTTCTAATAAGCGTTCATATTCCGCACGATTATCCTCTAAGTTTTTCAATTTATATCGACAAGAGCCAAAGGCTCCTCCGGGCGTATAACGTAACCTGGCAATTGCTTTACTGCTTTCTTTGCTGGTATCAATTAAATCCTCTGTTAGAGCACCTATAATGCCATTACAACCAGCATAAACCTTACCCATTTTATTTTTATATTGTCTAGCAGTTTCGATTAAACCACAGGCTGAGGCATTAATAACTGCTGTTACGCCGCCCGACTGAGCATAAAACACATTTTTCTTTGACATCCTGCTTATTCTCCAGGTAACTTAAAGTTAAGTACACTCACAGTAATTGAATTTTTGGCAAGTGTTGTGAAGAAAGTTGTGAGTTGCGCGGCAACACAGACAAAAATTCAAGTATAAAGAGTATAATATACTTGAAACATTCACACTTTTTCTAGAGTAGCATGCGACTTCATATTTTAGGTATTTGCGGAACATTCATGGCTGGCATTGCTTTAATAGCCAAGCAGAAAAATTTTGTTGTCACAGGCTCAGATGCAAATATCTATCCTCCAATGAGTGATCATTTAGCCGAACATAACATTCAGGTTTTTGAAGGCTATGAGGAAAAAAATCTGTTCCCTCATCCCGACTTAGTCATCATGGGTAACGCCATGTCACGTGGAAACCCATGCGTTGAATATGTTTTAAATCAAAATATCCCTTATACTTCAGGTCCACAGTGGTTAACAGAAAATGTATTACACGAATATCATGTTTTAGCGATTTCTGGAACACATGGCAAAACCACTGTATCAAGTTTATTAAGTTGGATATTAGAATGTGCCGGATTAAATCCTGGCTTTTTAATTGGAGGGATTTCCAATAATTTTAAAAGCTCTGCGCGTTTAGGCAAAGATTTTTTTGTCATTGAAGCAGACGAATATGACACGGCATTTTTTGATAAACGTTCGAAATTTATTCATTATCATCCTAAAACTTTAATTTTAAATAACCTTGAATTTGACCACGCAGATATTTTTCCGAATTTAGACGCAATTAAAATACAATTTTCTTATTTACTCCGAACAGTACCTAGCCAAGGGTTAATTATCTGTCCTAAAGATGATAAAAATTTACAAAATGTCATTTCCTATGGCTGTTGGACACCCATTGAATACACAGGAAATAAAGAAAATAATGATGTAATTTGGCGAACTGCACTTTTAAAAGCAGATGCTAGTCAATTTACTGTCTATCATAAAAACATCAAACAAGGCGATGTAAAGTGGCCATTAATTGGCAATCATAATGCTGCCAATGCTATTATTGCAATAGCGGCAGCAAATCATGTTGGTATTAATCCCAAAATCGCAATTGCTGCATTAAATCAGTTTCAGGGAGTAAAACGTCGTTTAGAAATTTATAAAAAAGTTAATAACATTACCCTTTATGATGATTTCGCACATCACCCAACCGCAATTTCTGCAACTTTAGCAGGTTTACGTAAAAAAATTGGAAGGGGGAAAAGGATATTAGTTATTTTAGAGGCCGGAACGCATACTATGCGCTCCGGTATACATAGAGAAACTCTTGCCCCCTCCTTACAAGAGGCTGATAGTGTCTGGATGTTGCGACCAAAACAAGATTGGTATTTTGAGCAAGCCCCACAAACGACATCCATTCCTATTTTTATTTGTGATTCTATAGCCGATATCATTCAAAAAGTTGTTAAAGAAGCTAGAGCATCTGATCATATTGTTATCATGAGTAACAGAGGTTTTGGTAATGTGCATGAAAAATTAGCTCGAGCATTAGAAACACATGAATAGCTCTGCGGCTGACTACCTCAAAATGGCATTAACATTAGCAGAAATACGAAAAGGATTTTGCGCGCCAAACCCTTGTGTTGGAGCTATCTTAGTTAAAGATGAGCAGATAATTGCTAAGGGTTATCATCAAGCAAGCGGTTCTCCACATGCCGAAGTGGACGCTATCAATAAAGTTGATGCTTCTCTCATCCAAGGCGCAACATTGTATGTCACTTTACAACCTTGTTGTCATACTGCTAAAAAAACTCCTCCTTGTACAGATTTGATTATAAAAAGCGGCATACTAAAAGTTGTTTATGGGTTTCAAGATCCTAATCCTGCTGTAAACTGTTGTGCTGATAGAATATTACAGGATGCTGGTATTGAATGCATTCACCATCCTATTGCGCTTATTGATAATTTTTATGTGAGTTATGCCTTTTGGTGGAAATATAAAAGACCGTTTACTACGGCGAAATTAGCCATGAGTTTAGATGGGAAAATTGCCAGAGAAAATGGAAAAAGAATTCAATTAACCGGAGAAACCGCACAACAATTTACTCATCATCAACGCAAATATTCAGATGCTATTTTAACTACAGCTAAAACTATTGCATTAGACAACCCATTACTAAATTGCCGTATCAACGGTAATACTTACAAAAAACCCCTTTATATTTTAGATACCCATCTCAGCACATCTATTTCAGCAAACGTTTTTAATTCTGCAGAACCAATAACAATTTTTCATAATATTTCAGTCAATAAGAAACAACAAAATCGCTTTCGAAAATATGATATTCGTTTCTTTCCAATAAAAAGTAATACTAATGATCTTGACTTACTAGAAATACTTAAACAAATTGGCCAAGATGGGATAATGGATCTTTGGATAGAAGCTGGGGGTAAAAGTTTTCAATCTTTTGTCCAAAATAATTTATTACAACATGCTTTTATTTATGTAGCGCCCATATGGCTGGGAGGAAACACTCAAACAGCCTTTACTTCACCCGAACCGTTAAAAGGGGCACTATTGACCGATTCAATCATTTTAGGTAAGGATACTTGTTTTGAGTTTAAATGGAGGGAACATTAGGCGTATAATACTGTTTCGATCAGCAATATAACAAAACAGACCTAGATAATGAAAACTTCTACATTTCCATTCCCCACCATCACACGCGCTTTAGAAGACTTGCGCCAAGGTAAGATGATTGTTCTATTCGATCACGAAAATCGTGAAAATGAGGGGGACTTGGTCTTAGCAGCTGAAATGGTAACCCCAGAAGCCATTAACTTCATGGCTCAATATGCCCGTGGATTAATCTGTTTAGCTTTAATTGAAGAAGATATCAAACGTTTACAAATCCCAATGATGGTAAAGCAGTCTACTAGCCCTTTTAATACGGCCTTTACTGTCTCTATAGAAGCTGCAAAAGGCGTTACAACCGGCATTTCCGCCGCAGACCGAGCTCATACCATACAAGTTGCTGTTAACCCACAAAGTGGTCCTCATGATATTGTCATGCCCGGCCATATTTTTCCATTACGTGCCCGAAAAGGGGGTGTTTTAGAACGTATGGGGCAAACTGAAGGAAGTACTGATTTAACCCGTTTAGCAGGTTTAAAATCCGCAGCAGTTATCTGTGAAATCATGAACCCTGATGGAAGCATGGCTCGATTCTCTGATTTAGAAAAATTCGCCAAACAACATCAACTCAGCTTATTATCAATCCGAGATTTGATCCAATACCGTTTACAAACTGAATCTTTAGTCCAAGAGATCGCTTCTATTCGACTCCCCACCGAAGAATATGGAGATTTGACTATCAAACTGTTCGAAAGTTGTATGGACAAACATCACCATTTAGCAATCATTAAGGAAAAATCTAGTGCACCCTCTGAACCCACTTTAGTACGTATTCATTCTGAATGCTTCACTGGCGATTTATTTGGTTCTACTCGCTGTGATTGTGGTTGGCAGTTACATGAATCTTTAACCCAAATCAGTCAGCAAGGAGGTGTATTGCTTTATTTACGCCAAGAAGGTCGCGGTATTGGTTTATTAAATAAACTTAAAGCCTATGCTTTACAAGACCAAGGTCTTGATACTGTCGAAGCAAATCAAAAATTAGGTTTTGGCAGTGATGATCGTAATTATTGGATAGGGGCGCAAATGCTGCAAAACCTCAAAATATTGCAAGTAAGATTACTCACCAATAATCCACAAAAAATTGTGGATTTAGAACAATATGGAATTAAAGTTGTTCAACGCATTCCATTAATCGCAAAACCTAACTCAACAAACCTTGCCTATCTAAAAACTAAACAAACCAAACTCGGACATCTACTCAATTTATAAAAAAGGAGCAAACTCATGCAAAAAATAAAAGAAATTATTGCTAAACCCTTATATTTCAATCAACCCACCGATGAATTTAGCATTGCTATCGTAGTTAGTCATTTTAATCAAAGTATCACCGAAGAATTACTAAACGGGGCCTTACAAAGGCTAAAAGAATTAAATTTTCCTGAACAGCACATCACTATCGTCAGAGTTCCTGGTGCAGTAGAAATCGGCCTTACTGCTCAACAAATAGCCCTTTCAGATGAAAATTGTCTAGCTATTATTTGTTTGGGAGCTGTTATACGAGGCGAAACCGATCACTACGATTACGTTTGTCAGCAAGTGAGTTATGCTTGCCAAAAAGTTGCTTTACAAGAATCTATACCTGTTATTTTTGGAGTGTTAACCACTAACAGTGAAGAACAGGCACTTGCACGTATAGATGGAAAGCGGTGTCATAAGGGACGAGATGCAGTCGATGCAGCAATGGAAATGATCTCAGTGCTTGAACAAATCGAAGCAGAATAAATATATTCACTTTTCTATTCAGCAGCTATTTTATAGTAGCTGATCAATTAGAAGAAATATACTTTTCGCGCCGAATAATTTCTGTAGGAAAGGCATAGCTTTTGACTAATAGCGTAAAAACCTCATCCACCATATTGGGATTACCACATAAATAGACAATATCTTGTTTGGGGTTCGGTTTTATTTCACTAAAAGCATTCAATACATAACCGGTATGTTCAAAATTTAATGCTTTTTGCAATTTAACCCGACTATAATAAGCATGAAATTCAAACCATGGATTTTTTTCTGCAAATTCAATAAATTCATCACGATACAGCAAATCTTCAGGTTTACGCACACCGAACAATAAAATAACCTTAAAACAGGGTCGCAATTTAAATCGGTGTTCTAATTCAGCTAACATCGTCCTGTAAGGAGTAACACCCGTACCCGTTGCTACCAAAATATAACGTTCCGGCATTTCCTCGCGCAGAATAAGCCGACCAAAAGGACCCGTCGCTGTTAATCTATCTCCAGGTTTTAATGTGAATAACAACTCACTTGCCGTACCTGCGGGGACATAAGATGCTGCAAATTCAATTTTATTAGTCGCTTGGTGTGTTTTATTGGCAATACTATAACTACGGCGCAGTACTTTTTCAGCCGTAGGTATATGCAAAGTAATAAATTGTCCTGGGATGAACTCAAAACCTCCCCCCTCTTCATAACAAAAAGTGAAATGCTTAACGTCTGGAGCAATCTGCTCACCCTTCTCGAGGATTAGATGAAATTCTTTTCGTGACATAATCCGCGTAGTCTAATCAGCTAGGTTGGTTTCGTCAAAATATTTGTCTACTTAAAGCTAAGTTTTTAACATAAAGAATACCTTTTCAAACTGAGAAAGCCACTGGTGATTCTGCTGATTTAGCTGGAAGTTCAATTTTAGGACTGACTCCATCAGAAATAGCCATGTCATCTTGCCAAACTCGAGGTTGTTTAATTGTATAGTTACTTTTAAAAAAAGGTTCAAACATTGTTTCTAACAAAAAATGTACGATTACAGAAGGGTGTAAATCATCCCAAAATATGTCTTGTTGATTAGGGAAATTTTCCTTTATTGCTAATAATACCGAAGCATAAATATCGGTCAATTGAATTTTTACTTTAAATTTATCTTTATAAGCTTTTACAGCCTCTTGAACTATGTAAGTAGTCCAATGATCATGCTTATCTTCACAGCCAGCTAATTTGCTAATACAGTCTTTTAGAGGATGCTCTTCAAGTTTTTTATATAATAGATTTTTGTTTTTTTCAGATAACTTAACTCTAACCGTTTCAGGAAGCCTGTATGCATCCAATTCACGAATCAACTTTCCATCTTTAACAAAATAAAACATTAATTCAGTATTTTGATTAATTTCTTGAATAATAACAGCATTTCCAGATATGATTTTATTTGTTATAACTTCTTCACCTTGAGATGCTGATAAATAATAAACTGCGCAACCACTAGTAAACCCATAAGCTTCAGGATTTTCATCTATCTTTTCAAACACTGCAGCAGCATCAAATATTTTTACATCTGCACTTAATTTAGCTTTACTCGTTAATTTATGAATAAATTTTTCCAGATCAATTACTTTCCCTTCTTTTAAAACCTTTCCGAGTTTATTACTTAGTAATTTTTTTTCTGTTTTGGATAGCCTAATATCTATAGATATTTCCTTATTATCCTTCAAAGTAAATTGTCCATGATTAACAAAGTAAATTTTCTTAATACTTCCCAAACCAGTTATAACAATTCCCTTTTCTCTTATCTCAGTTGGATCCACATCCTCTTTTTTAGCTACCTGATAGATATCACACAAACTAAAATCAAAATATTGATAGTTTTTAGCCAAATTTCTTAGTCCCTCATTAAAAGAATCACAAGCTTCTTTGGCTTGTTTTCTTTCCATTTCTGTTTTTTTAGAAAATCTTGGTGTTTTGCTAAAATCAGGCAACGTAAAAACTAATACATTTTTTGTATAATTTGCATTTTTTTGTTGAGAACTAGTTAAAATGTCTATAGTTTTAGCAATTCCTTGTATAGCTCGTTCAGCTCCTCCTTTATCACAATAACCCGCAGTAACCAGGTCGTTAGCTCCGGCAAAAATTATAGCTAAATCATCGGGGTTAAGCTTAATATTTTTTTTTATTTTTTTTGCTTCATTTTGTATATTAGTCAATACCAAACTTAGAATAAAACCTCTAAAAAATTTAATTATATTAAAAATTTTTTCTATGTAATTATAAGCCATCGCGCCTCCTTGCGCCCTATTTTCAAATTTGAAAAACCCATGAATAGGGGGCAAATGTGGATTTTCTAAGAGATTATTAGAGTCTCTAGCAAATTCCAGGATTTTTTCAAAAGCATAATCCCAGCCATACCCATTAGTAAATTGTTCATGTGGAGATTTATATAAAAATAAGCTTAATGGGATACAACCCAGAATTTTTTGTTCATACATTCCATTTTTACCGCCTGGATCACTTAAACTATCTCCAAGGATCTCTACTCCAGACACTTTTATCTTCGATGGTATATGATTCAAAGAGGCTATTTTATGC
>DAIQAW010000032.1:859-8344 GCA_036781465.1 Candidatus Aquirickettsiella sp. | reverse complement strand
TATTGATTATTTTTTAAAATATAAAAAATTTAACTACCCACCTGAAATTGACAATGTATTTTTAGAGGCCGTTAAATTAATTTCTACTTTTTCTTTCTGGTCTGACAAACTTCTTTATGGATGTGGTTTTAGTATCGGATTGATTGCATCATTAGCGTGTGGATTAAGTACAGGCGGAGCTATTTTCATCTTACTAGTAGGATTTAGTTTGCCTTTGGGATTTGTGATTCCTCTAAGCTTGCTAATTTTCATAGCGGGAACCCGAGCCAATTTCCAGCTTTTTTCACAGCATATTCCACAATTTTTTCAAGATCTTTGCAAAAAAGATAATCATCTGCAATTATCTAGAAGTAACAAGTTTCTACTTTTACCTGCTGGGTTTCTTTCTTTATCCGTGGGAATTGCAGCAGCTGCAATTACCTACCTTGAAGGTACAAAAATGCTAGCGCTTATTTGTCCGGCATTGGCCGCAACATGTCCACATTTGACTGTCGTTCTCTTGGGGGTATTAGCCGCTGCGTTATTAATTGGCTTAACCATCGTTATGCTAAGGACCTTTTATGGCGTTTTAAAGTCGCAGTTTTCATGGGAAGATTTCAAAGGGAATATTCAAGAAAAATGGCAAAATATAACCGTTACTCAGTTTTTTGTTTATATTTTTAAGGTATTGGTTATGGCTGTTGCCTTTTTTGGTTTGATTTATCTTGATTTCACTGGGACAAAAACTTTGGCTGGGCTATTAGGTTGGGTTGCTGCGGATGCCATAACAATAGCCGCAATTTTAGGGGATTTACCCTTTACCTTGAAAACCGCGCTCGCTTGGTGTAATAGTTTATTTAATGAAAGGAGCTCTAATTCTAACTTAGCAAAAGATACAAAATATTATTTAGGGCAGATAGTGGAGTTTTTGGCATTAATTATCAATGCCCTGGGTAACGCGGCGTTGGTATTTACTGATTCATGTGTTTCTCGTATCGCTAGTATTGCTGCTTTCATGAATTCTTATGCCAGTAATCGTATTCAAGAGGATGATAGTCTATTAACTCAAGCAAGAGTAATGGCAACTAAGAAATCTTTATCTTCATTAAATGGTACTTTTTTTGGACCTTCTGTTAAAGTTTTTCAACAAGTAGAATCTCATAATGATGATGAGCTCTCAAATGATAGATCAGACAGGGCAGTCGGCATTACAGCAGTATAGAAGGAGGTTTGATTTAACTTGGACAATACACTGACCTTGCTATACACTACGCTTCCCAAATAGTCCCTAAAAATAAAAGACAGAAATTTATAAGTCTATTCTCTATTTGAGGCATTAATGGCCATAACTACCTTAAAGCGATTTTGTGATTATCTCAGTTTTTCTAAGCTACAACCCTGGCTAGTTTGCCTTTCGGCCGCGTTTTTTTTCTTTTACGAATTTATCCAGATGGGTATGTTTAACTCCATTAGCCAAGAGTTAATGCATGATTTTTCAATAAATGCAGGTCAATTGGGTTTTTTATCTGCTACCTATTTTTATGCAGATGTTATTTTTTTATTATTTGCTGGAATCTTAGTTGATCGCTTTCCAATCCGTATTATTATACTCAGTGCGATGATTATGGTTGTTTTCTCTACCATTTTATTTTCTTTAAGTGAATCTTTTGAAGTAGCGGCTTTTAGTCATTTTATAGCCGGTATAGGTAACGCATTTTGTTTTTTGAGCTGTATTAAGTTAGCGACGCGATGGTTTTCTTCCCAGCGATTAGCGTTGGTGATTGGTATTATCATTACCATTGCAATGGCCGGTGGAATAGTAGCGCAAACACCTTTCGCTCTGGTTGTGCATGCACTAGGATGGCGCACTGCTGTAATGATGAATGCCGGGCTAGGAATATTAATTACCTTATTGGTTTATTTCTTCGTTTATGACTATCCCAAGCATCAGCTTTTACAGAAAATGGCGGAAAGTGAAGTCGTCCACCCTATTTCTGTAATAAAAAGTATCAGTTTATCTCTACAGAATAAACAAAATACTTTAGCAGGGATTTATACTTGTCTTTTAAATTTACCGATTATTTTGTTAGGTGCCTTATGGGGGACTTTGTATCTAACTCAAGTGCATCACCTTGAGAAAACCCAAGCTTCATTGGTCGCAACCATGATCTTTTTAGGGACTATCATTGGATCACCTTTGGTAGGTTGGTTTTCTGACTTTATTGGCAGACGAAGATTGTTAATGATTATCGGTGCACTGCTATCTTTACTGGTTTTGCTGGTTATTATGTTTATACCCGTATTACATTTTTATATTTTGCTTGTTTTATTTTTATTATTAGGCTTTTTTACTAGTACACAAATTATTAGCTATCCGTTGATTGCAGAAAGCAATCCTAGGCATTTGACGGGCACTTCTACGAGTTTAGCTTCAATCCTCATTATGGGTGGCGGTGCCGTGTTCCAACCCTTATTTGGGTGGTTAATCGATCTACACTGGGATCAAACCTTCTTACAAGGCGCACCTTTCTATTCACCCAGTAATTATCGTTATGGTATGGCTATTATGCCGATAGCCTTTTTAGTGAGTTTACTTGTTGCGTGTTGCTTACGTGAGACTTTTTGCCAACCTTTTATTCGAGAGAATAATCTATGCTGACTTCAGTTGTTCATGAGAATGTTTCAATAATAGATAAAAGACTACCATGGATAGTTTGCTTTTCGGCGGCACTGTTTTTTTTCTATGAATTTATTCAAATGAATATGTTTAATGCTATCAGTGCCGATTTAATGCATGCCTTTTCTCTTAATGCAACAGGACTGGGTAAGTTATCGGCTTATTACTTTTACGCCAATTTATTATTTTTGCCGATTGCGGGGGCTTTGTTAGATCGGTTTTCGACACGTAAAATTATTCTTTCTTCTTTGTTTCTTTGCATTATTGGTATTGTTGCTTTTGCAATGACAAGTTCATTTGTATGGGCATCTATATTTCGGTTCATGAGCGGCATTGGTAGTGCTTTTTGTTTTTTAAGTAGTATTCGACTTGCTTCGCGTTGGTTTCCCGCAAAAAATATGGCTCTAGTTAGTGGCTTAATTGTTACGATGGCTATGATAGGAGGTATGGTAGCGCAAACCCCTTTGACTTTATTGGTGGAATTAGTTGGTTGGCGCCATGCTTTATTCTTTGATGCAAGTTTAGGCATTATTATTTTCTTAATAATATTAAGCTTTGTTCAAGATTACCCAGCTAATTTACATCAAGAACAAAAAAATTTGCATCAAGAGCTTTCTAAATTGGGACTTTTTAAAAGTTGGCGACTTGCCTATTTAAACCCACAAAATAGTTTATGCGGATTGTATGTCTCCTTGCTCAATTTACCTGTTGCGCTTTTAGGTGCAATTTGGGGGAATTTATTTTTGCAGCAAATGGATCATTTTTCTGCAACAGAAGCTTCATTTGCACCAAGTTTGCTTTTTATAGGGACGATTATTGGTGGTCCTGTTGTAGGATGGGCATCTGATAAAATTCAAAAGCGTATACCACTTATGATATTAGGGGTCATTATTTCCCAGTTAATAGTTATTACAATTATTTGTGTACCAGGGGTTTCTATTTTAACTATCACTTTGTTATTTTTTGCTTTAGGGTTTTTTACTAGTAGTCAGGTGTTGAGTTACCCTTTAGTTGCTGCCAGTAACCCGAAAAGTCTAACTGCCACCTCAGTGAGCGTCGTATCTTTTATGGCAATTGCAGGCTATGCGGTTTTTCAACCTTTATTTGGTTGGCTGATGGATGCTAATTTTCAAGGAACGGTATTAAATCAACTTAGAATCTATTCACCCAGTGATTATTATCGCGCTTTACTCATTATACCCATTGGGTTTTGTATTGCTTTTATCGCTACATTTTTAATGCGAGAACCACGTGCATAATTAGAAGTTGTTTTAAATTGATCCAGCTAATATCTTAATTGGCTATTTTAAAAAAGATTCGCTAGTATATACTTCTTTTTAGCTTTAAAGCTCGGTTTTAAAACACACTTCTCTTTTTTAAATTTGAGAATAAAAAATGGATAGTTACACAACTTTTACTTCAGAATCAGTATCAGAAGGACACCCTGATAAGATTGCCGATCAAATTTCTGACGCAGTTTTAGACGCAATTTTACTTCAAGACAAAAATGCTCGGGTTGCCTGCGAAGCGCTAGTTAAGACGGGTATGGTGCTAGTAGCTGGCGAGGTAACAACAACAGCTTGGGTTGATGTGGAGCAAATTGTCAGAGAAACCGTAAAGGAGATTGGCTACAATAGCTCATCAATGGGATTTGACTGGGAATCCTGCGCTGTTATGACTGCTATTGGTAAACAATCACCTGATATTGCTCAGGGAGTGGATAAACTCAATAAATTGGAGCAAGGTGCAGGCGATCAGGGTTTAATGTTTGGTTATGCAAGTAATGAAACTGATGTACTTATGCCTGCGGCTATTACTTATGCACATCGCTTGATGGAGCGTCAGGCAAAGCTACGTAAAAATAATAGTCTGAATTGGTTGCGGCCTGATGCTAAAAGCCAGGTAAGTTTACGTTATCAAAAGGGTAAACCTATTGGCGTGGAAGCTATTGTGCTTTCTACTCAACATGCCCCTGATATTGCTTATGATGATCTGAAAGAAGCCGTAATGGAAGAAATTATAAAGCCTATTTTCCCAATAGCTTGGTTAACAAAAACCACAAAATATTATATAAATTCTACCGGTCGTTTTGTTATTGGCGGACCTTTAGGTGATACAGGATTGACAGGACGTAAAATAATCGTAGATACGTATGGTGGTATGGCGCGCCATGGTGGGGGTTGTTTTTCTGGGAAGGATCCCAGTAAAGTCGATCGTTCGGCAGCTTATGCTGCACGTTATGTTGCCAAAAATATTGTTGCTGCAGGGTTGGCTGATCGTTGTGAAATACAGATTTCTTATGCTATCGGTATTGCGGAACCCACGTCTATAAATATTAATACATTTGGTACTGCTAAATTACCTGATAAACGAATCATTGAATTAATTCAACAGCATTTTGATTTAAGACCAAGGGGTTTAATTGAGATGCTTAATTTATTAAGACCTATTTATAAGCCCACCGCAGCCTATGGTCATTTTGGCCGTGAAAATGAAGATTTTCCCTGGGAGAAAATTGATAAGGCGGAATTATTACGTGCAGACTTATTAACCCATGAAATCAAACAAGTAACAGAATTATAAATTATTCTTTCCAAGTAATTGGAATTTTTGTCTGTGTTGCTGCTCGCAATCTATGTATTTTAATACATCTAGTTTGCTTCACTAGGTGGTTTCCTCCCAAAATTCTTACTCTGGAATATAAGAACATATTTAATTTTTATTTAAGTTATTGAGAAAGTATTTATGATCACGGAAAAGTTAAAAGCTAACATTACTGACTATAAAATTGCTGATTTAAATTTAGCAGAATGGGGACGGCGAGAAATTACTATCGCTGAAACAGAAATGCCAGGTTTAATGGCTTTACGTAAAAAGTACGGACATGAAAAACCTTTAAAAGGCGCTCGCATTGCTGGTTGTTTACATATGACCATCCAAACAGCCGTTTTAATTGAAACATTGCTTGATTTGGGCGCAGAAGTGCGCTGGTCTTCTTGCAATATTTTTTCTACGCAGGATCATGCTGCAGCAGCAATAGCTGCTCGAAATATTCCAGTTTTTGCTTGGAAAGGAGAAACTGAAGAAGAATTTTGGTGGTGTATTGAGCAAACTTTAATTGGGCACAATGGTTGGAGGCCAAATTTATTATTGGATGATGGGGGCGATCTTACTTTATTACTCCATGAAAAACATCCTAAACTTTTACATGATATAAAAGGGGTATCTGAAGAAACTACAACAGGTGTACATAGACTTTACCAAATGCAAAAAGAAAAAACATTATTGGTTCCAGCGATAAATGTAAATGATTCAGTAACAAAATCTAAATTTGATAATCTTTATGGTTGCAGAGAGTCTTTAATCGATGCCTTAAAACGCGCGACTGATGTTATGATCGCCGGTAAAATTGCTGTGGTTTGTGGTTATGGTGACGTAGGAAAGGGATGTGCTCAGAGTCTGCGTTCGTATGGCGCGGCTGTATGGATCACAGAAATTGATCCTATTTGTGCATTACAAGCTGCCATGGAAGGTTATCGCGTCGTAACTATGGATGATGTAGCAGGACTGGGAGATATATTTGTAACGGCCACTGGAAACAAAGATGTTATCACTTTATCCCATATGCAGCAGATGAAAGATTTAGCCATCGTTTGTAATATAGGGCATTTTGATTCTGAAATAGATGTAGCCGGGTTACGTCAATTCAATTGGTTAAATATTAAGCCACAAGTTGATCAGATAAATTTTCCGAATAAAAAGCGTTTATTATTATTAGCTGAAGGTCGTTTAGTTAATTTAGGCTGCGCTACAGGACATCCAAGTTTTGTTATGTCTAATTCATTTACTAATCAAGTTTTAGCGCAGATTGAATTATGGCAATATAATAATCGTTATGAAAAAGGCAAGGTTTATATGCTTCCTAAAACGTTGGATGAACAAGTGGCTCGTTTACATTTAGAAAAAGTTGGAGCTAAATTAACAGAACTGACATCTGAGCAAGCCCATTACATTGGCGTAAAACCTCAAGGACCCTATAAATCTGATTATTATCGCTATTAAAAATTTATTTTTCAAAAATTTTAATACCCTCTTTACTAGCCATAAGTAAAATATTTGCAGGACGCTGGGCGAATAAACCATTACATACTATACCCGGAATATTATTTAATAAACGCTCAAGTTTAATGGGATCTGTAAAATCCCAATGTTGAGTATCTAATATTATGTTGCCATTGTCGGTAACAAAATTTTCTCTATAAATAGGAAAGCCACCTAATTTTACTAATTCTCTAGCAACATAGCTGCGTGCCATAGGAATAATTTCTAATGGCAGACTTTTTTGGCCTAGCATACCGACATACTTACTTTCATCAATGATGCAAATAAAATTTCTGCTGGCAGCGGCAATAATTTTTTCACGTGTAAGTGCTCCACCCCTCCCCTTTATAAGTTGCAGTTGTGGATTGACTTCATCAGCTCCATCTATATAAAAGGCCAATTCACCGGTGCAATTTAGATCTAATACAGGGATATTATATTGTTTTAAGCATTTTTCAGTTTCGACAGAAGCTGCGACCACTCCTTCAATTTTATGTTTAATATGAGCTAATGCCTTAATAAGAAAATTGACAGTACTCCCGCTTCCTAACCCTAGAATAGAGCCCACTTTAATATATTCTAAAGCAGCTTCGGCTACTTTGCTTTTTAAAAGTTCCTGATTTTCTGTTCCCACTAAAATCTCCTTAGTCCGATTTTCGTAAAGTTACTTTGACACAAGCTTAAACTGCAAGCAATTTCTATAACTGATTTTTATAAAAAGTTATTAT
>DAIQAW010000032.1:0-849 GCA_036781465.1 Candidatus Aquirickettsiella sp. | reverse complement strand
CATTTCACCCAAATTTAGTTTATAAGATTCCGAACCTACTATGTAACCTATTAAAGCAGCGTCTTCTTGTGAGAAGCCACTGATAAGGGTAGGTGTAGTAAAAATTTGATGGGCTGTGCGCATAAAATATAGACCCTGACCAAGAATGTTGACCAAAATGGTATTATCTCGATATTGGGCAATTACTTGGTAGCGTATTGGTTCTGATATATTCCACATAGTGAATCTCCATAAAAAAATAGTTTAATAAAGAACTATTCATGTTGTTTAAATCCTTGTTGTTGTATTCTATGAAGAAAATATTTGTCTTCGATTATTAACATTTTAGATTCAACTTTAATGCCCATTGCAATGCAAGATGATCACAATTGCTCAGTATAAGTATTTAAGATGGGTAAAGCTTGTGCCTACGGTATATCTAAAAAATGACAAAATACTATCTTTTTTAAACTATACTATGTGCCCAGCTGCTAGTTCAATGTGCAAAAAAGTTTAAAAAAGTCTAGAAAAATGATTTATTTACCTACTTGGTAAATTGATTTATATTTTTAGTCTTCAAAATAAGCTTTATTTTTAAGTATGCTTTTCCCCGCTTAACGTTTTTTGCTAAGCTGTGTTATGCTTGGCCAATTTTATGGGCCTACTACAAAATTATGGGTTGGTTAGTGGCTATTTCCAATAGCCCTTAAGAAAAGAGATTTGCATGCTATATCTTAAGGAGCCTTTAACGGGAAAAGATGCATGTTAGTTTTGGAAGAGATTTAGTGACTTTTAGTTTTTTATTATAAAGAGGGGCTGTATGTTTAGATTGGGGTTACGTAGCCTATTGATTTTAATATTACCTATTAT
>DAIQAW010000031.1:0-8409 GCA_036781465.1 Candidatus Aquirickettsiella sp. | reverse complement strand
CAGAAAAATTAAATATTTGATAAAATACTTCTTTATATCTCTGGCGATAGTTTACTCAATTGTAAACGATAAATTTGAGCAAAAATGTCATCATTAAGCCTACATTTGTGCTTTAGAGGGAATATAATTTGAATCGCAACCTAGACAGAAAATTCAAGTGTGAAGAGTATAACAAGGACACATGCTGTTACTCAGCATTAAGCTAAGGCACGATCAACTTTATGCTCAAGCCAATTAATACTTTTAAAAACACTCATCAAGAGCATAAATTATTTAAGCGTAGGGCTATCGCTATACTTATCGGTATAACTTTTCTAAGCATCTTGTTACTGGGTCGGCTAATTTATTTACAAGTCTTTCAACATAAGCTTTATACTACTTTAGCCCGTCAAAATCAGCTAGGTCTCGTGCCGATCGAGCCCAATCGCGGTTTAATCTATGATAGAAATGGCGTCTTATTGGCAGAGAATAAACCTATTTTTAATCTTGTTATTACGCCTGATTTAGTAAAAAATATAGATGCTACTATTCAACAATTAAGCTCTTTCATAAAAATAGACACTGAGGATTTAAAACAGTTTAACCGTCAACGACACTTACACCATCGTTTTGAACCCGTCCCAATACGTTTAAAATTAAATGAAGAAGAAGTCGCTAAATTTGCACTTGAAAGATATCACTTTCCAGGTGTAGCTATTCAAGCGCAAATGATACGTTATTACCCTCAAGGTACTTCTTTTGCTGCAATAGTCGGTTATATGGGGAGAATTAATGAGAAAGAACTGCAGAATGTTGATCCGGTCAATTACAGTGCAAGTAATTTCATTGGCAAAACAGGCGTAGAGAAATATTATGAAGCCCAACTTCATGGTACTGTCGGCTATCAGCAGGTAGAAACAAATGTGCATGGTCAAATTATACGTGTATTAAAACAAACTCGACCTATAGCCGGCAGAAGTATTACTTTAACTATCGATAGTAATTTGCAAAAACTTGCACAACAAGCTTTAGGTAGCCAAAAAGGGGCTATAGTAGCCTTAGATCCTCGGAATGGTGAAGTTCTAGCCTTTGTCAGCAATCCCTCTTTTGACCCTAATCTATTTGTAAGCGGGATTCGACAACATGATTACGAAATATTACAAAATGAACCAGGAACTCCTCTCTTTAATCGCGCCTTACGTGGTGCTTATCACCCTGGTTCAACCATCAAACCTTTCATCAGTACAGGAGCTCTTCTTGAAAATGTGGTAACTCCCACCTTTAGCATTCATGATACTGGAGAATTTCAAATAAACGGAAAAGGAAGGATCTATCATAACTTTCGTCGTCATGCTTATGGTGATGTCAATTTACTTAAAGCGTTGACTGTCTCTTCTGATATTTATTTTTATAATCTGAGCCTACGTATGGGGATACATCGAATTTACACTAGCTTAAAGCGATTTGGATTTGGAAGCCCAACAAATATCGATTTGCCTGATGAAAGCAGTGGAGTTCTACCTAATCCTCAATGGAAAGAAAAGTCCTATAATACACCCTGGTATGGCGGAGACACATTGAACTGCGGCATTGGCCAAGGTTTTCTATTAGTGACTCCGATACAGTTAGCATTCGCAGTCAGCGCACTGGCAGAATGGGGAGAGCGTTGGAAACCTCATGTTGTATTAAGCTGGCGCAATAGCAATGGTACAATAGCGCTTATTAAACCACAACGTTTAGAGCCCATTAATTTACCTCAAGATATTTTGAGTTTTATCCGTACCGCCATGCAACATGTTGTTAATGCACCAGGAGGAACGGCTGAACGCTTTTTTCCAGGGGTTCCCTATACCTTAGCAGGCAAAACAGGAACTGCTCAAGTATATAGTTTAAAAAACGATGAGCGTTATAATACCAAGACAGTCGCTGCTAAACTGCGCGATAATTCATTATTTATTGCTTTTGCCCCCGTTGAAAAACCTTCTATTGCTCTTGCTATCGTTATCCAGAACAGCGTTACGCCAGCCCCACAAATTGCTCGCAAGCTTTTAGATTATTACTTAATCCCGCCTTCGCCCATACCAATGATAACTTCTCAACAAGTTCTGCCAGTGGTGACCCCTGAAAAAAAATTAACTAATTCATTAGACGAATATAAAAATCTATCAAATTCTCCATCAGCAGATACTTCGACTCCACCCAAAGTTAATAAAACTGAAGATGATGAAGATTCCGACGAAATTGAAGAGGATATTCCTCCGGTTAAGTCTGATAAAGATCAAGATGCCCAGTCAGAGTCAGATAAATCGAACAAAAATCTTTCGGCTCAAGACTTTTCAAACACAAAATCCAATAAAACTCATGATGCAGAAGATTCCTTGGAAATAAATGATAATAACTCTTCTCTCGATTGACAAATAACCTCTACAAGGGCATGATTGGCGCCTATTTTACTCGACTTATATTAATTCTATTATTGTATAAGTTCGTTTGTTGTTAATTCAGGAGGTTGTCCATTGGCCAATACAAAACAAGCAAAAAAACGTGTACGACAAGCAGAAAAACACCGCCAGCATAATACTAGCTATCGCTCTATGATGCGAACATATATTAAACGTGTTGTTGTCGCTATTGAGAGTGGAAAAGCGCCGGAAGCTGATGCAGCTTATCAAATCGCTCTGCCAATAATTGATCGTATGGCAGATAAAGGTTTTATTCATAAAAACAAAGCAGCTAGACATAAAAGTCGTTTATTAGCTAGAATTCGCAAATTAACATCTACTGCTGCCTAAAGTTCTAAGTTACCTATTAAAAATCTGCGTTAATGATCTTTTTAGGCTTTCTTCATGTCTAGTCAATGCTAATGTAGCTTTCCCCAAGCTTATATATATATTTTTTAAGTCGGGAAAAGATTTCAACGCAGATAAATGTTTTTTTAAAGTGTCTCTATCTGCTCGTTGCAAAGGCCCCGT
The DNA here is from genome assembly GCA_036781465.1 of Candidatus Aquirickettsiella sp. Taxonomy (GTDB): domain Bacteria; phylum Pseudomonadota; class Gammaproteobacteria; order Diplorickettsiales; family Diplorickettsiaceae; genus Aquirickettsiella. Next base: position 5,458 of record DAIQAW010000031.1, on the reverse strand, counting down.
CAATGCTTCTTTAGGCTTCAATCTTTGTATTTTGCCTAAGGCTTGCGACATGAGTCCTAATGTAAGATTTTCAGCTAATGTACCATTTAAGCCAGCTTTAGAGTAACAATCCTTAGCCATAGCCGATAAGGTTATTAAATAATTAGATGCCAATATGCTGGCAGTATGATAAAGCGGCTTATCTTTTTTTTCGATTGAAAATATCTTTACGTCCATAGCATTAAGTAATGGTAACAATCGCTCTAAAGCTTCTACACTGCCTTCAAATGCAAAATACGTTCCACTAAAGTTTTTTATATCCAGTACCGGCTCAGAAAAACTAAAAACTGGATGTAAACTCGCTACATGACAACCTAAACTCGCAACGGAGCTCAGGCATTCAGAGGATAACAAACCACTACAATGAAAAACCACGTCCCCTGACTTTAATGTACCTTGCAAAGTTATTTGTTGGGCTATAAATTCAATACGATCATCAGGAGTAGCAATTAAATAGATATCGGCATGTTTAAGTTGTTTAAGGGTCGAACAAACTCTACCTTGCCCTAGAAAAGCAACAGCCTTTGCACTACTAACTCTACTTAAATTAACGATATCCTGAATACAAACAAGCTTTGTACCGACAAGCAGAGCCCCTAAGGTTTTACCTAAGCGCCCACAACCTATAATACTAAGTTTTAACTTCATTGTTTATTTTATTTTGAGAGTTAATCAATTCACCTGCTTCTTTATTTAAATATACATTATGACTAGGGAAAGACCATTCAGCCCCATGTTGTTGAATACACGCTAATAACTCCAGAAACAAGGTTTGTTGTATCTTTAAAAAGTCTGTACTGTTAACGATATTGGTATAAGCTATCACTACTAAATTAAGAGAAGTATTCCCCAGTTCGTTAAGATTAACGGTTATAGGTCTATTTTTATCAATCGCTGTATTTTTTTTTAATAATGCTTGCATGTCTTCTAATATAGCCGGAACCTTCATTAAATCTTGGTAACGTAAACTAATTTGACAATAGAATCGTCTATATTTTCTTCTTGATGGATTTTCTACGACTAAATTTGAAAATAAAGCATTAGGAATATACACAGGACGACAATCAGGCATTCGAACTCTACAAACACGCCAACTTATTGCTTCTACAGTACCTTCCACTTTAAGTGCAGGTAAGCTAATTTGATCACCTATCACAAAAGGCCTATCTAAAAAAAGCATGAAGCTACCAAATAAGTTAGCGAGCAGATCTTTAGCGGCAAATCCTATAACTACGCCTCCCATGCCACCAAAAGCTAAGGCTCCTGCAATGCTTAAACCAAAAGTTTGAAATAAGGATAAAGCAGTTAAAATAATAATCGCGAATTTTGCGATCTGGCTTATTCCATGGACTAGGGTTTTATCAATAGTTTTGTTTTTATAGGCTTGGAGAAAAGCTTCTTCAGCAAAAGAAGCAAACCGCCATAAAAACCAAGCGAGTAACCCTATAAAGGCTAAATTTCGAATTAAATAAAATTGAACAGCGCTAATCCCTTTCCAATCTATACATAGTGACTCTAAAGCATAAAGTATGCCCATAATAGCAATCAATACCAATAACGGTCTATAAATAGACTCTAGTAATGCAACGCTTAAAATATAGGAATTACGGCCTAAACGTTGCTGGTATTTCTGATAGACAATGGGCAATAAAAAACAGAGTACAGCCGTTATTGCAAGGATAATTAATGCTTTCAGCATACAAAATTGCAGTAATGTTTTAAATAATGTTTGCAAAAAATTTACCTTTTTCTGATACAACGATCAAATTCGATAAGCAACTATAGACATAAATTTAGCCAAACCTTGCATACCCCATTGAATGACTAATGGTAAAGGAATAGCGCCAGCATCTTCAGCGGTTAGAGCATGTTCCATTTCTTCTTTACGCATTTGTTCAACAATTGCACGACTTTTTTTATCCTGTAAAGGCAATTTATTCAAATGCTTATGCAAATGCCTTGCTACTTGATGTTCTGTCTCAGCCAAAAAACCTAAGCTCACCTTATCTCCCCCTAAACCGGCAGTCAAACCTATTAATAAAGCACTTATATACCAAAAGGGATTCAAATAGCTAACGTGAGTATCTAATTGATGAATACGATGCTGGCACCAACTAAGGTGATCAACCTCTTCTCTCGCGGCTTTTTTTAATTTTTGTTTAGTATCTTTGCAGCGAGCAGTAATCGCTTGACCGGTATATAGTGCTTGGGCACAAACTTCACCCACATGGTTTATTCGCATTAAGCCGCCTGAAAGCTGGCGTTCTTTTTTATTTAAGCCGCTATCTTGCGTTGTCAAAATTTCGGCCGGACTGGGGCGAGTAGCAGCAGAAAGCGGCTGTATGGAAGATAACGCTTCATCGATATGAATAATTAACTGATCCCAGAAAGAATAATAGCGCATTTAATAACCTTTAGAGTGTATAATACTCAATAATTGCAACAAAACCAAAAAATACGTTAAGCTTAACAAGCTATTAATTTGATCTCATATCATCTATGAAAAAACTATTATACCAATTATTAATCAGTTCCTTACTCGTGATCGGTTTTTGCCCTTTAAGCTATGCCGGCTGGCCTTTTAGCTTAGCTCATCAAATAAACAAAGATAGTATCTCTCAGATGTTGCAGCCTATTTTACCGGCTGTGGTGAATGTTTCTGTTCAAGGCGATATTCCACCCAATCAATTACCACCTCCTGTACCTGGGCATCCTTACCCACGTCATTTTGAAAGCATGGGCTCAGGCGTTATTGTAGATGCTAAAGCAGGCTATATTTTAACTAATGCACATGTTATTCATGAAGCTAAAACCATCACCGTAACTTTAAGTGATGGTCGCGTTTTTAAAGCAACACTTAAAGGTTCGGATCCCGCTTCTGATATTGCCTTACTTACCATTACGCCTGATCATTTAACCGCTATTCCTCTGGGAAATTCGGATAATCTAAAAGTAGGTGATTTTGTAGCTGCTATAGGAAATCCTTTTGGACTTAATCAAACAGTCACTTCAGGTATTGTCAGCGCATTACAGCGTACCGGATTGGGGATAGAAGGTTTTGAGAATTTTATTCAAACCGATGCTCCTATTAATCCAGGTAATTCTGGTGGTGCTTTAATTAATTTGCAAGGACAATTAATGGGCATCAACACTGCCATATTGGCGCCGGGTTCCAATGCAGGAAACATAGGTATTGGTTTTGCTATTCCTGTTAATATGGCGCATGGTGTTATGAAACAATTAGCCGAATATGGTTCAGTAAAACGTGGATTAATGGGAGTGCTAGTCCAAGATTTAACACCTGCACTAGCCACCGCGCTGCATATTTCCACAGAGACTAGCGGAGCATTAGTCTCCCAGGTGCCTAGCTACTCACCCGCCCAAACTGCAGGAATTCAAACCGGTGATATTATTCAATCGATTAACGGCATATCCATCCATAATGGAGGACAAGTAAAAAATATCGTCGGCATGTTAAGAGTCGGAGATAAAATTACTATTAAATTATTACGTAAGGGTAAAACCATCAATACGGTAATAAACCTGACTGATCCTAAAGATTATAAAAAAGTTGCTGAACATGATAATCCGTTTCTCTACGGATTAGTATTACGTGACTTCAATCAAACTATTACTGGTCAAGGTCATTGGATTGGTGTAGAAGTCGTTGATACCGATGAAGATAGTATGGCTTGGCATGTGGGGATCCGACCTGGAGATGTTATAACATCTGCTAATCAAATAGATGTGGCTAATGTCGCGCAACTCCAAGAGATCGCTAAACAAAGTAAACAAGAACTTTTAGTTAACGTATTATCGCGGGGCGGCATTAGATTCGTGGTAATTAAATAAAAGATTCTAACTAATTGTTTAGAAAAATCGATTATTACTGGAAAAGTTTGGAATAAGCTCAATAACAAGACCTAACTCATTTTCCTTTGCTGCAAAACGAGGATCTATATCATATCCAGCCACAGCAATAAGTTCCTTTTGATAGTATATGAGAGGAACCTTATTGCGCTGCCATGGAGGAATTCCCCATTCTTGAAATAATTTTTTTAATGGATGAGAACCTTGACGATTGCTTGCATAAAATCTTTCTCCTCCTTGACGAAAAGTCACATCGACTTGTTGTTCATTTAGTAATGAATAGTTCAATCCTGCGCCAATAACCTGCTTTGTAGTCAATTGATCCGACGAGGGCAATGTCACTGTCTGACCCAACTTCCACGCAACCAAAGCTCTTTTAAAATTTTTTTCATTTTCTCCCCAATTAAGAACATAGATATAATCTCGATAACGACGTAATTGTATATCTCCCCAATTAACTTGGGGAGCTGCATCGATTCTACTTTCTAATAAAAATCCAATTTGTTGTAATTGTTTTTGACTAGGTAAAGAGCAACGTAACTGCCTTAACCAATAGCGTAAAACATTAGTTTGGCGTTTAGCACTTAACTTCTTTAAGTGAGAAATAATTATTATATTCGGTGCAGATCCTTGAACCATGCACCAATCCTGATGAGCTATTTCATCAAGCAATGAGTGGGCTTCTGCTAAATTTGTAGCCGCTCTTGCGATAGTTTTGTCTGCTTGTGGCCAACGTTGCTGAATAAGTGGCAACACTTGATGACGAATATAGTTACGATTAAAGCGTAAATCTCTATTGCTATCATCTTCGATCCAAGTTAATTGATGCGCTTGAGCATACTCATAAAGCTCTGTACGAGTAAAATCTAATAAAGGTCGTAACAAATAGGCTTTTGAAAATACCTGACAAAATTGCATGCTCGCTAAGCCTTTTAGACCTGCACCTCGTAACAGTTGTAATAAAAAAGTTTCTGTTTGATCATTGCGATGATGCGCTGTTAACAAATAATCCCCTGTGGAAATTAGTTTGGCCATAGCCCCATACCGTGCTGCTCGGGCGCATGCTTCTGGGCTTTCACCCGATTTAGGTTGAGCATCTATTGGAACAATATCGCAATAAATACCTAGTTTTTCACAAGTATGTTGACAAATATTAGCCCATTTAATTGAATCAGTATGCCAACCATGGTTGACATGGATAACACGTAAACGTTTTTTCGGGAACATGCGACTTAATGCATGGAGTAAAACTTGGGAATCCAGCCCTCCACTATAGGCAACCCAAAATCTAGCCGATGTGGGGTATTGTTTTAATAAATACTCAAGTTTTTCGTGTGTAAACATACGTCAACCATACAAAATTTGCTTGGGAATTGTAAAGCTTAATCGAAATATCTATGAAAAAATAAAATAATAAGGATAAATTAGATTTAATTTATGCGATGGAATGAGCCCATATCGATTTATTTAAAGTTTCCCTCCATTGATAGTAACCTCTGAAGCATAACAGCATAAAGACTAGATAAAGCAACGCTGTTAAATACAAGGT
>DAIQAW010000030.1:0-8453 GCA_036781465.1 Candidatus Aquirickettsiella sp. | reverse complement strand
AATGAGAGGCATGCCGGCAATCCACCATTGGTCATGGAGCAGGTTCCGTTCGACACCTCCTTTGCTGGGTTGGACCGCAGTAACGGGAAACATTGATCCAGGTGGCTTAATCCTAGTTTTAATTATATTTATTTGGACACCTCCACATTTTTGGTCATTGGCCATTGCAAGACATACCGATTATGCAAAAAGTAATATACCTATGTTACCCGTGACACATGGCATTGCTTTTACTAAGCAACAAATTTTACTTTATACACTGCTTCTAACTGGCATTAGTTTATTACCATTCAGCATAAAAATGAGTGGATATTTTTATTTAATTACTGCTTTATTATTAAATATAGGATTTATAGTTGCAGCGGCAAATTTATTAAAGCAAACTAAACCGACAACAGCGATAAAAACATTTCATTACTCGAACTTTTATTTGCTTATGCTGTTTGCATGTTTGTTCATAGACCATTCTTTAATGAGGAATACTTAATGGCCTGTCCTATCTCTAATAAACGATTTTTTACCTTTATTATTTTTGCTATACTCGCTTTAGTCTTAGGTTTAGGTGTTAATTTTTGGCATGCTGCAAAAACGCGAGTAACACTACCCATTGCGGGAACTAGCATCGATCAACCTCAATTAATACCTGAGTTTCATCTAGTAAATGGACTAGGCAAACCATTTACTAATCATAGTTTAAAAGATCATTTCAGCTTCCTGTTTTTTGGTTACACTCATTGTCAAAGTATATGCCCGTTAACAATGGCTATGTTGACGCAACTTTATACAGAATTAAAAGCCGAAAAAATCCCCCTCCCACAAGTGATATTTATTACACTCGATCCTGAACGAGATACGCCAAAAGTAGTGGGCTCTTATGTTAAAGCCTTTAATCCTAATTTTATCGGCCTTACTGGGCCATTAGCAGGAATCCAGCAATTGAGCAAACAAATGGGTGTAGTGTATATTCAAGCTCAGCAAAGCAAATCTTCAGAAAATAACTACCAAATTGACCATAGCGGGACTTTATATTTAATTAATCCTGAAGCTAAATTAGTGGCTATTTTCTCTCCTCCACATGATGTAGCTAGCATTAAACAAGACTATAAAAACTTAATTAGTCAATAATAAAAAGAAAAAATTAATCTTTTTAGTCTATTCTATGAGAATTAGGTTAGTTTAACGTCAATTACAAATGGCGTTCATCGATTAACTAGAAAATTGGCCTAAATGGAGGTAAATTAATCCATAAGCATTCTCATAATAATATGGCTTAGGTATTTAAAAAATTACATGAAAAAACAACGTGTTATGGTCGGCCTCTCGGGAGGCGTAGATTCCTCAGTAACTGCTTTACTGCTTAAAGAGCAAGGTTATCTAGTCGAAGGACTATTTATGAAAAACTGGGAAGAGGACGACACCGAAAATTATTGCTCTGCCAGTGCCGATATTGCGGATGCACAAGCTATCTGCGATAAATTAGAGATTCCATTGCATACTATTAATTTTGCAGCCGAATATTGGGATCATGTCTTTACACATTTTCTAGCCGAATATCAATTAGGCCGCACACCCAACCCGGATATTCTATGTAATAGGGAAATTAAATTTAAAACTTTTCTTGATTATGCCTTACAATGCGGCGCCGATTTTATTGCCACTGGCCATTATGCAGGAATATCTCGTGAAAATAACATCTATCAATTACTTAAATGTGCCGATAAAAATAAGGATCAAACCTACTTTTTATATACTTTAGGTCAAAAGCCATTGGCCAAAACTTTATTTCCATTGGCCAATCTTACCAAATCGAAAGTACGACAAATCGCTGATCAAGCAGGTTTTCCTAATGCAACTAAAAAAGATAGTACTGGTATCTGCTTTATTGGTGAACGCAAATTTAAACATTTTTTACAAACCTACCTGCCTGCCCAACCAGGTAAGATTGAAACATTAACCGGTGAAGTCATTGGAGAACATGATGGCCTAATGTTTTACACTTTAGGTCAACGCCAGGGATTATGTATCGGAGGACAGAAAGAAAAATCCGGAGCGCCCTGGTATGTCGCCGATAAACAGCTCGCGCAAAATACTTTAATAGTGGTACAAGGTCACAACCATCCTAAGCTTTTTTCGACCACCTTAGTCTGCATACAACTGCATTGGATCAACGATTGTCCTCCCAACATCCCATTATATTGCACAGCAAAAACGCGCTTCCGGCAAGTCGAAACCCCTTGTCTAATCAAACCTTTAAGCAACGAGAAATACCTAGTAGAATTTGAAATTCCGCAACGAGCAATTACACCCGGTCAATCGGTTGTTTTTTATCAAGGTCAAACCTGCTTGGGAGGCGGAGTCATTGATGCCACTGTCTAATTTTTGTAATACCCGTTTGATCATTGGCTTAGGCGAAACTGGACTTTCCTGTGCACGTTATTTTACCCGATTAAAATTGCCTTTTGCGCTTCTGGATAGTCGTTTAACTCCACCAAGATTATCGGAATTTCAAAAAGAATTTCCACAAGCGGCCTATTATTTAGGACCTTTTAATCCGCAACACTTCCAAAATTGTAAAGAGTTGATTGTCAGTCCCGGTGTTGATCTCAACGAGAAAAACATTTGCCGTATCATTAAACAATATAAACTTAAACCTTTTGGTGATATCGAATTATTTGCCCAACACGCTCATGCACCTATCATCGCGATTACTGGCAGCAATGCCAAAGGGACTGTAACTAGCTTAGTGGGCAATATGATAGATCAATCAAAGCAAAAAGTTGGAGTGGGAGGGAATATCGGTAAACCGGTATTAGATTTACTTAATGAACCGATACCCGATTTTTATGTACTAGAAATTTCAAGTTTTCAATTAGAAACCACTTACAATTTGCGTCCTAAATTAGCGAGCATACTTAATATTAGCCCTGATCATTTAGATCGTCATAAAACCTTAACTGCCTATATCCAAGCAAAGCAACGAATTTATCAAGAATGTGAAATAGCTTTATGGAATCGAGAGGATTTAAATACTTATCCTAAATATAAAGCAAAAAAAATAATCAGTTTCGGTTTAGAACCACTAAAATCTGATTTAAAAGAATTTGGTTTGCAAACCATTAATCAAAAAACCTATTTTGCAAAAGGGGATCAAATTTTATTACCTGTTGAAAAATTACTTATCAAAGGTCGACATAATTGGACCAATGCCTTGACTGCTTTAACAATAGGTCAGGCGATTGGATTATCCACATCAGTAATGCTAACTGCATTAAGTCAATTTAAAGGTTTACCTCACCGCTGCCAATGGGTCAAAGAGCATAAGGGAGTAACTTGGTATAATGATTCTAAAGCAACCAATGTTGGGGCAACACTCGCCGCACTTAATGGATTAGGCCCAGCCATTTCAGGTAAAATTATTTTAATTGCTGGAGGTTTAGCTAAAGGCGCCAATTTTTCATTGCTAAATGCTCCGATAAAGCGTTATGTTAAAAAAATGATTTTAATTGGTCAAGATGCTGATTTATTAAAAAAATCATTAGAAAAAAGCACGGCCATCGATATCTCTACTGATATGGCACAGGCTGTCAACGTAGCGCATCAAACTGCAACTCAAGGTGATATTGTTCTTTTATCTCCTGCGTGTGCCAGCATGGATATGTTTAAAAATTATGAAGAGCGTGGTGATGTTTTTAGCGGTTTAGCGCGAGGAACCCATTGATATGTCAAAAACCAACAATCCCGATGTGACATCCATCGTTTTGTATGATCGTTGGTTGCTAGTTGTCATTGCTATTTTACTTGCATTCGGTTTATTAATGGTCGCTTCAACTTCAATTGTAATTTCTGAACATCAGTATGGCCAATCTTTCCATTTTTTTTTCCACCAACTTTTTTACTTAATCTTAGGAATCGCCGCTGGAATAATTGTAGTTCAAATAAAAACCTCTTATTGGCAACAAATCAGTCTCGCGTTGTTAATACTCAGTATTGGTTTACTTTTTTTAGTTTTATTACCTGGTATCGGCAGACAAGTTAATGGAAGTATGCGTTGGTTAGGTTTCGGCCCATTTGGACTACAAGTGTCTGAATTTGTCAAATTAACCATGATTGTTTATCTGGCTGGTTATTTAGTACGCCAAGAAAAACAGGTGCAAAATCAAATTCGTGGCTTTCTAAAGCCATTAATGGTTCTTGTGGTCATTACTTTTTTACTCTTACGCGAACCTGATTTTGGAGCTGCCACAGTGATATTGGTCACTAGTTTAGGAATGTTATTTTTAGCGGGCGTACGAATTTGGCAATTTATTGTTTTGCTAACCGGTGTAGCAGTTATTTTAGGTATCTTAGCGGTTAGTTCACCCTATCGTTTAGCACGGTTGACAACTTTTCTTAATCCCTGGGCTAACCAATTTGATTCAGGCTATCAATTAACTCAATCATTAATTGCTTTTGGTCGTGGAGGTTGGTTTGGCGTGGGACTGGGTGAAAGCATACAAAAGTTATTTTATCTTCCTGAAGCGCACACAGATTTTTTATTTGCTGTACTTACCGAAGAACTAGGCTTGATTGGCGGATTATTTATGATTCTATTATTTTCACTATTAGTCTGGCGAGCATTATATATAGGCTATCGTTGTTTTAGTATTGGCCAGCGTTTCTCAGCTTATCTTGCCTATGGCATAGGTTTAAACATTGCTTTACAAGTCATGATTAATATTGGTGTCAATACCGGCGTATTACCCACAAAAGGTTTAACATTACCTCTCATGAGCTATGGAGGAAGCAGTTTACTTATGATTTGCATTATGCTGGCTTTACTGTTGTGTATCGATCATGAATATCGCTTAGTCCAGTTTGGATTTAGAATCTATGATTAAAATGTTGTCCTACCCTTTCCGCAATGCCCTACAGGACTAAAGCAAACTTTAATTCGCCATCACCTAATAAGTCCACCCCCATTAACCAGAAAATCGATTTTATTCCCTCATAATAGCAAAAACCACCTCTTTAGAATAAAAGCTTTAAAAACCGAACTAGTTGAGCCTTTACACAACTAATGCCACAATATGCTTCCTTACTCCACAATATAGGTTTTTAGTCATGAAAATCCCTTTTGTTGACCATCAAATGGGACGTATACAGCACCTCCATTTCGTAGGAATTGGCGGTGCTGGCATGGGTGGTATTGCTGAAATCTTGTTAAATGAAGGTTACGTTATTTCTGGTTCTGATCTTCAAGAAAATGCCATGACTCAACACCTGAGAAAATTAGGCACTGAAATCCAACTGGGTCATCACGAAAAACATATACGTGATGCCGATGTAATTGTTTATTCTAGTGCTGTCTCCCCCGATAATGTAGAAATTGTGGCCGCACGTAATGCGCTGATACCTGTCGTTCCAAGAGCCTTGATGCTCGCTGAATTGATGCGTTTTCGTTATAGTGTTGCCGTTGCGGGAACACACGGAAAAACAACCACAACGAGTTTAGTGGCAAGCTTACTAGGAGAAGGGGGATTAGATCCAACGTTTATTATTGGCGGCAAATTGAATAGCACCAGTACACATGCACGTTTAGGCGCTGGCCGTTATTTAGTCGCTGAAGCCGATGAAAGTGATGCTTCTTTTCTTTATTTAAAACCCATGATTGCTATTGTGACTAATATCGATATGGATCATATGGGAACTTATGACGGTAATTTTCAGCAATTAAAAAAAAGCTTTTTGGAATTTTTATGGCATTTACCTTTTTATGGTTTAGCCATTATGTGCTGTGATGATCCATTTGTTCGATCGATCTTACCTGATATTATGCGTCCTATTATCACCTATGGATTTAGTGAAGATGCTGATATTCGTATCACTTCTTTTCAGCAAAAAGGGATTAAAAATTATTTTACCGTCAATCGGCCCAAGAAAAAACCACTTGATATAACTTTAAACCTCCCTGGCGAACACAATGCTTTAAATTCATTAGCTGCTATTGCCGTTGCTTCAGAACTCGGCATTAAAGACGACGTAATACTGGGTGCTTTATCTCATTTCAGTGGTGTCGATCGACGTTTTCAAATATTAGGAAAACTGAAATGCAGACAAGGGCATGCTTTATTAATAGATGATTATGGGCATCATCCGCGTGAGATTGCTGCTACTTTAAAAGCCATTCGTAGCGCATGGCCTGATCGACGTTTAGTCATGACTTACCAACCTCATCGTTATACTCGAACACGCGATTTGTTTGCCGATTTTGTAGAAATTTTATCTGAAGTTGATCGTTTACTTTTGCTAAATGTTTACTCAGCTGGAGAAACACCGATATCTGGCGCGGATAGCACTGATTTATTAAAATCAATACATTTAAATAATCAATCAAATCCTATCCATATCAAAGATAAAGAAAATCTTACTCAAACTTTAGATGAAGTTATTCAGGACGGTGATGTACTGCTATTACAAGGTGCAGGCGATATTAGCAGTATTGCACAAAAACTCGCTCTCTCAATTGATAATGAGTAATTAATGGAAAATTTGCGCGGTCAACTTATAGAAAACGCAACACTGGCCGAATATTCTTCATGGCAAGTCGGTGGCAAAGCAGATCGTCTGTATAAACCTGCAGATATGAATGATCTCATTCACTTTATTAAACAGCTACCTCAACAAGAATCCTTGATTTTTTTAGGCTTGGGAAGCAATACACTGATACGCGATGGTGGCATCAAAGGCACTGTTGTTATCACACAAGGTGCACTAAAAAAATTAAAAAGTATCGATGCTGTGACACTTTACGCGGAAGCAGGAGTCGCTTCGCCAGCTTTTGCTCGATTTTCAGCAAGAAAAAATTTAACCGGTGCTGAATTTTTAGCCGGTATTCCTGGTACTATTGGCGGCGCTTTGGCCATGAATGCAGGATGCGAGGGCTCTGAAACCTGGAATATAGTCAAGTCAGTCCTTACCGTAAATCGGCAAGGTGAAAAAAAAATTCGTTATCCTAATGAATATGAAATTGCTTACCGGAGTGTCAGTGTATTTGCAGATGAATTTTATTTGGCAGCTGAATTTGAATTAAAAGCAGGTAATAAAGAAAAAGCATTAAGTAAAATTCGCTCTTTACTTAAATATCGTGCAGACACTCAGCCTACTAACGAACCAAATTGCGGCTCGGTGTTTCGCAATCCTCCCGGTGATTATGCCGCACGCTTGATCGAAGCATGTGGGCTTAAAGGTTTAACGATTGGTAATGCTAGCATATCGCACAAGCATGCTAATTTTATTATTAATAATGGTCATGCCAGTGCTACTGATATTGAAGCCTTAATCGAAAAAATTGCTGAATGCGTTTTTCATAAATTTCATATCCGCTTAATTCCTGAAGTGCGTATTATCGGTGAAACTTAGTATAGGTCGCACTGCATTCAATTATTAATACCACATCCCTCTTTTAGTCATAAGTGCGACCCGATCCCCATTCAATTTTATCAAAATTTAGATTGCCTTTGATTGGCTATGGAGGTGGTTGGTAAAATTAACGGTCGATTTGATTCTTTACCGTTTAATGTCTGAGCTGATTTTTTATCAGTGCTTTTGTTTTTCTTACAACACCAAAAAGAAATTCCTCCTACTACCACAACACTTGTAACTGATAAAGTAGAAACAAGCGGTATAACCCAATTAGAAATTTTTGATTCATTATTAATATTGGGATCATGCTCATTGGTCACTCCCGTATTATTAGAACCGGTGACATTTAAAATGAAATTAGTCATATTAAACGCCAAGGTTGTAATGGCCAATGGATTAATCGTCGTCGCTAAGCTATTTCCAGACTTAACAGTGCGGGACTCTAGTTGCTCAACTATAATTTGTTGTAATGTATCAATATTTATAGTTTTTTGACCAAAACAATTTTTAAATTCAGTACTTAATCCCGAGGTTGAATGGAAAACAAAATTCTGAATGAATTCTTGCAAGTTATTATCCATTTTATAACTAATATCTTTTAAATCTCGATCTGCAATATAATGTTCATTAGTTTTCAGTATATGAGCTATTATAAGATTTCTATCGATAGTGGAATTTTCTAATTGCTTCTTCATAACGAAGATCTCTAAAGCACTTTTAAACCATCTATAATCACTTACATAAATCGTTTCAGAAGTCCCACTACTGCTATAACGACGTATATCCTTAGTGCTTAATACAAAAATGGTATTAGTAAACGTAAATTTAATTGAGCCGATCTGTTGAAGAAAATTTTTTAAGTTAGGATTATTCATTAAATCTTGTTGATAAATTTTTTGTGCATAATTCAGAATTTCTCCTTCTAAAAATAATTTCTTTCTCGGATCCAAGTCTTGCTGAGATACAAAGGCAATGATGCCTTTTAAATATGATTCATCTTGTGGCACACTGATAAAGGATAAAGATGCATCATCTGTAGATAGGCCAATTAC
>DAIQAW010000029.1:0-8526 GCA_036781465.1 Candidatus Aquirickettsiella sp. | reverse complement strand
TATTAAAACTAAAGCCGCGACCTACCCAGATTTACACGGCAAATTTGAAACCCTCGCTGTTGGGCCATCCACACCTTGTAATACACCTAATTCTTCTTATAAAGATATTGGAAGTACCGTAAAATTTTATATTCCATCGTCTTCATCTTCCTCATTGGAAAGCGATAGCAATGAAACTATTTATAATACAACCCAGCGACGATACACGTTCTAGTAGCAAGCGAAAATAATAAAATTTTTTTTAGATAAACTGCTAGTTAGGGAAAAAAATGCCAAACAATGGAAATAATTATCGCGTTAAATTAGAATTTGCTTCTTTTCTAAGGGGTATACCAGAATTTATAATCGGTTCCACTGAGTTAGAAGCCTATGTTGAGGTGACTATTCGGCCATTTCACCCTAATCACTTCTTGGCTTATTTTCCGCGATTACCCACTCCGCAACGGCTTATTGAGCAATTATTTCAAGAATTAGAAAAAGATTATATTGAATCAGCTGAATTGATGCAGTTAGGAAGAATGTTCAAAAAATATTGGCTTTTACTTAAACAAATACAAAATGATCGGACTTATTATGCGATAACACCAGGAATGATGACCGGTTTTTTTATAATTTTACATACATGCTTATTACTTTTTCCGGCGAATAAAACATTAATTTATGGGAGTTTAATCGCGGATTTTTACAGTTTAAGTTTTTGGTTGTTTTCAATATGGTCATTTAGTAAAAAAGAGCGAGATTTACATGAATTAGAAAAAAAACTCATGGAAAAAATAAATTTTCTTACATTACATTTCTCTTCTATGCCACAAACAGGCCGGTGTTATCCAGAATCTTCATCTTCATTATCCCTACTTCCTACTTATGAGGATGTACTATTAGAAGATGCGATGAGAGACAATGGATCTACCCTAGCAATAGCTCCTAATGGTCCAAGTTTTTTTTATATTCCAGTGATTAACGACTGTTATGATAATGTTAATATTCATGGTGATCCTTCTGAATGCAGATCGGAAAGATGTTATTCTATTTAGGAGTTTGTGCAAAGACGGTGGCTTTTTCAAGGAGGAAAAACATGAAAAAATACCGAATAAAAAAAATTGATGCGTTGACTTTAAGTGGTTTGCGTGGTTTGCATATTGTCCCTTCCTGTGAGCATTACTCGGAAGTTTTAGTGCGGGATGATAATGCCTTCAGCTATTTAGGTGCATGCAGAGAAATAATGTCTTTCTTACCGAAAAGTTCTGATACTGGATTAGTCTGTGCTGTATTAAGCGAAATGCAACGTGGTAATGCAAGTTCTGAAACCGTCACAACACTGAAAAAATATCTGCAATATACTGAAAAAAAAGATAAAAATAATGAAATAAAGTCTGATTTAAAACAAGCAATTAAACAAATCTTTTTCGGCTTAGCGCTTGTAGTGGCAGCTGTCGCTGGATGTATGCTAATGCTATTGTTAATTGGCCTTTATCCCGCTAATATAAGTTGGATATCATTACTTAGTATTCCGATTGTGGCAGTTGCGGCCTATGGAATTACCAATTCGTTGGTAGGCGTTTTGCAGTTTGGATTTGGAATCTTCTCATTTTCTTTTCGGCACAATAATAAAGGACAGTTGCTGGCGTTGGAAAACGCATTACATCGTTTTTGTTTATCACCGCAACTTTCTTATCGTGAGGTAATGGATAATACGCCACCTACTGCGCCTGCATGGTATTCATATTCAGAGCTGCCTACTTATGAACAAGCCATGAAGAATGGTAAGACGTATTCGACACATTTTTTTCCACCACCTTCTTATACTGCAACTAATAACAGAGCAACTAATCTTGATAGCCGGGTTTTTTGTAGTTTTATGGAGAATATAAGGAAATCAGTCTAAACCTTGCTAAAACTACCATCATTGTTTTGTGTCCAACGTTGAATGATAGGCTCGATCAAAAAAGGATATTCGCTATGTAACGTTGTACTCAGATTAAGGACATGCGGAATTAAATCGTGATCGCGTTTAAGATCGGCAATGCGTAATTGTTTCCAGCCTGTTTGACGCAAACCCCATATTTCACCAGGACCCCGTAATTCCAAATCGCGTTGCGCAATCATAAAACCATCATTGCTGCTGCGCATAATACTTAAGCGTTCTTTAGCTAAAGGTGATAAAGTTTGGTAGAGCAAAATACAAAAACCTTTGCTATCACTACGGCCTACACGACCGCGTAATTGATGCAGTTGTGCTAAACCTAAGCGTTCGGCATTCTCTATCACAATTAAATTAGCATTACTGACATCGACACCGACTTCGATAACCGAAGTGGCTACTAATAAATCAATTTTACCATTTTTAAACTCACGCATAATCCGTTCTTTTTCAGTGCTAGGCAGTCTTCCGTGTATCAATCCTAAGCGTAGATTCGTTAAATCGGCTTTTAAGATTTTAAAGGTTGTTTCAGCAGCTTGGTAATGTTGTAAATCCGATTCTGCAATGAGCGGACATACCCAATAGACTTGTTTTTGTTGTGTACACGTGGCGCGTACCCTTTCTATTACGTCCGAACGGCGATGATCCGAAAGAACAATAGTTTGTACCGGTAGGCGACCGGGTGGTAATTCATCCAAAAAAGAAATATCTAAGTCGGTAAAGCTCGTCATGGCCAAGGTTCGGGGAATCGGCGTGGCGGTCATAAATAGTTGATGAGCTTGTAAATTTTCTTGTTGACCTTTTTTCCATAAGGCTAAACGTTGTTGCACACCAAACCGGTGTTGTTCATCAACAATGATGAAACCTAAGTTTGCAAAATGCACCCCTTCTTGAAAAAGGGCGTGAGTGCCAATGGCAATATGCGCTTTACCGGTTTTTATATCAGCCAGTGTTTGTTTTTTAGCTTTTCCTTGTAAGCCTGCATTTAAACAAACAACATGAAAGCCTAAAGGAGTTAACCAGCGATAAAAATGTTGATAATGTTGTTCACTTAATAACTCAGTTGGAGCCATTAAGGCGACTTGGTAATGATTAGCAATGGCAAGTAGCGCAGCAAAGGCTGCGACGATTGTTTTCCCTGAACCGACATCGCCTTGTAATAAGCGTTGCATAGGAATGGTTGCTTGCATATCGTGATTAATTTCTTTTATAACGCGTTTTTGTGCCTGCGTTAATTGAAAGGGTAAGGCAGTCAAAAAACGTTTATTTAAAGTAGCATCTATTTTTAAATGTGGCGCTGTTTCAGTAGCGCGTTTTTTTTTCATTTGTTGCACGCTGAGCGAATGGGCAAGTAATTCCTCTAATGCTAAGCGTTGCTGTGTAATATGTTTTCCAGTGGCTAATTCCTCTAAGGGTGCGTCAGCCGGTGGGCGATGGATATAATATAATGCTTCTAATAAAGAAGGGAATTTTATTCGTTTTAATAAATCTTCAGGTAAGTATTCAGGGAAATAATATTGTTGTTTGTGAATTAATTTAGTTTCAAAATTTTTGAATAACAAATGGAATACTTGAGCGATAAGTTTATGCCATAAACGTTGCGACATACCGGACGTGCTCGGATAAACACCCGTTAGATAAGTCGGTAATAGAAGCTGATTCTGATTACGTATAAATTCATAATCAGGATGTATCATTTCTAATTCAAAAAAGCTATTTTTTTTGCGATGTACTTCGCCAAAGCAAAGTAAACGGAGTCCTTTTTTAAATTGTTGAAATTGTTTAAGCTTGAAATGAAAAAATCGTAGGTAGATACTGCCGGTTTCGTCGCTGAGTTTACAAGAATATCCTTTTCTACTATTTTTAATTGCGTGCGGATCAGGATGAATTACACCCGTAATTAGTGCGTTGCTATCGCAACGGACATCTTTGATGGGAGTAAGTTGTGTTCTATTTTCATAACGCAAAGGTAAATGGAGTAGTAGATCTTGCAAGTTAAGTATGCCACATTTTCTTAGATAACTGCTGATTTTTGGGCCAACACCCGGCAATTGTGAGCAGCTAATTTCAGCCAAGCTCAACCGGTGAGCGTCATGCGGATTTTTTAAACCTAGATTTTGCATAATGCTTTCTCTATGCTAGCGATTATTAAAAAGCCAATAAAATGCAGAAGATTAAGCTTAACAAACTTGTGTGGATACTCACGACAAAAAATTCAAGCGTAAAGAGTATAGAAAGACTAGCAAAGTCAGCTAGGATATGCTCCAATAAGCCGCATATTGTTGTTTGAAAAAGAGGCCGTTTTTTATGGATTCGGAAAAAATTAATCAGCTTATTAAACTCCTAAATGAGCATGGCTTGACTGAAATTGAATTTTCTGAAGGAGATCAATCGATACGTATAAAGCGACAATTATCTTCACCTGCTCGGACAACATTCTTACAGCCTAGTCCTTCAAGTGGGGTTATGCCACCTGAATCAGTTTCTGCAGAAGCTGAAGTAAGCGGTCATATAGTGCGCTCGCAAATGGTAGGTACCGTTTATTTGGCACCTAGTCCCGATGCCCCCCCTTACGTAAGTTTAGGTCAGAAAGTAAAAAAGGGCGAAATTTTGTGCATAATTGAGGCCATGAAAATGATGAACCACATCGAAGCAGATAGATCAGGCGTAATTAAGGCGAGATTGGTAGATAATGGAACGCCGGTTCAATTTAATGATCCTTTATTTATCATTGAATAGAAACTTACGAAATTGCTTTAGTTTGTTGTTGAAACGGTTGTTATGTATGCTAATAAGCTGAGTAGGTAAAAATAATGCTAAATAAAGTCGTTATTGCAAATCGTGGCGAAATTGCGCTACGTATTTTACGTGCCTGTAAAGAATTAGGCATACAAACTGTCGCTCTACATTCAACGGCCGATGATAATTTAAAGCATGTGAAATTAGCTGATGAAACCGTTTGTATCGGTCCTCCGCCTGTTAATGCCAGCTATTTAAATATTCCTGCTATTATTAGTGCAGCTGAAATTACTGATGCAGTAGGCATACATCCAGGTTATGGTTTTCTTTCTGAAAATGCAGATTTCGCTGAGCGCGTACAACAAAGTGGTTTTGTTTTTATTGGACCTGAACCTGAGACAATACGCATGATGGGTGATAAAGTTTCGGCGATCAATGCGATGCGTAAAGCTAAAATTCCTTGCGTGCCTGGTTCTGAAGGTGAATTAGGTAATGACGATAAAAAAAATCTGAAAATTGCACAAAAAATTGGTTATCCGGTTTTGATTAAAGCAGCGGGTGGTGGTGGTGGGCGCGGAATACGCGTAGTGCATAGTGAAGCAGCACTTTTAAATGCGATTGCAATAACACGATCTGAAGCACAAGCTAATTTTAAAAATGCGAGTGTCTATCTAGAAAAATTTTTAACCAACCCTAGACATATCGAGATTCAGGTATTAGGCGATGGTCAAGGTCATGCTATTCACTTGGGTGAACGTGACTGTTCTATGCAGCGCCGCCATCAAAAGGTTATTGAAGAAGCCCCTGCCGTTGGAATTACCGAAAAACAACGCCAACATATGGGGGAACTCTGCGTAAAAGCTTGTCGTGATATGAAGTATCGAGGTGCGGGAACGTTTGAGTTTCTGTATGAAAATGGTAATTTCTATTTCATTGAAATGAACACGCGTATCCAAGTCGAACATCCAATTACTGAAATGGTTACCGGTGTTGATTTAGTAGTCGAACAATTGCATATAGCTTCGGGTCAAAAATTAAATTACAAACAAAAACAAATAGCAATCCGTGGTCATGCGATCGAATGTCGTATCAACGCTGAAGATTCAAAAACATTTATGCCATCCCCTGGAACGATTAGTTTATACCATGCTCCAGGCGGTCCAGGGATCCGTATGGATACACCTATTTATACTGGATATTGTGTCCCGCCTTATTATGATTCATTGGTAGGTAAATTAATTGCTTATGGCGAAACCCGTGAAATTGCATTAGCGCGATTACGTAATGCCTTAGATGAGATTGTTATTGAAGGTATACAAACAAATATTGCTATGCATCAGGCTTTAGTGCGTGATGCCAATTTTATTAAAGGTGGAACCAATATTCATTATCTTGAACAACGTTTAGCATTGTAATTCTATGCGTTACCTGCAATTGCACTTAAATACACTGCGTGAGCATGCAGAAATGCTGAGTAATTTTTTAGAAAATGCCGAAGCTTTATCAATAACTTGGCAGGCATTGGATGAACAAAGTCTCTATGAGCCTTTGCCGGATAGCACACCTCTCTGGGAGCAGATTAAAATAAGTGCGATATTTGCAGAGCATACGGTACTCTCAACATTGATGGATGCTTTAAACCAAACATTTGATGAAAAAATTATTTTTGCGAGTCAAAGCGAAATAATCGAAGACCAAGTTTGGGAACGAGTGTGGTTGCAAGACTTTAAACCGATGTGTTTTGGGAAAAAACTGTGGGTTTGTCCTAGTGTTTATGAACCGCCAGTAAAAACGGCCGTGAATATCCGTTTAGATCCCGGTTTAGCGTTCGGTACTGGCACGCATCCCAGCACTGCTTTATGTTTAGAATGGTTAGATGCCCAGCTCCTGCAAGAAAAAACCGTGATTGATTATGGTTGTGGTTCAGGTATTTTGGGCATAGCAGCGCAGAAATGTGGTGCAAAACACGTAATTGCTATCGATCATGATCCGCAAGCGCTAGCCGCAACCAGAATGAATGCCGAAAAAAATAATATACCCGCAGAAAAATTAACGATTGTTTTGCCAAGGGACTTTCAGTTACAAGAACAAGTTGATATTTTGTTGGCTAATATCTTAGCTCAGCCTTTAATTGATTTAGCGATTTATTTTAGATCTTTAATTAAAACCGATGGTTATTGTGTTTTAGCAGGGATTTTAAATGAACAAATCGATGTTGTGCGACAAACTTATAGTGCCGCGGGATTTAAAATAATTGATACTCGTTATCAACAAGAATGGGCGAGTCTGGTGGGGAGTGCAATGTAAATTTATGAATTTGCTTGCCTGTGGAATTAATCATGCAACAGCCGATCTCACCATCCGGGAAAAGCTTAGTTTTGGTAAGGATTATTTGGCAAGTTCTTTGCGCGCTATGTTGCAGGACACACAAACTGAAGAAGCGGTGATTTTATCGACTTGTCATCGTACAGAGTTTTACTGTATCAATGGCGATGCAGAAACTACTATAAATTGGTTATATCGACATAAAAAACTTCCTCAAGATAGTCTCAAGTCGCATTGGTATGTGTATCAACAAGAACATGCTTTACGTCATTTATTGCGTTTAGCGAGCGGTTTAAATTCTAAAATCTTAGGTGAGCCACAAATCTTTGGTCAAATAAAAAATGCCTATGCCTTAGCTCATTCCTTGGGGATTGCAGGCGCGCATTTTAATCGTTTATTTCAATATGTTTTTTCTGTTAGCAAACAAGTACGTACTGCGACAGATATTACTGCGCATCCGGTATCTCTGGCATTCGCGGTGGTGACTTGCGCAAAACAAATCTTTGCTCATTTAGCAGATACTCAGATTTTGTTGGTGGGAGCGGGGGAGACTATTTCTTTAGTTGCTAAGCATTTATTTTCTCAAGGCGTGCGCCATTTCTGGGTTGCTAATCGCACTCTGCAGCTAGCAGAAAAACTGGGAAAAGTGATCGGCGGCCAGGCAATTTGTTTAAATGCTATTCCTTATTTTTTAGCTAAAGCGGATATCATTATTGCAGCAACAAGCTGTGATGTGCCGCTGGTTAAAAAGTTTATGTTGGAACAGGCTTTTAAAGAACGGAAACGTCGACCCTTGTTTATCGCCGATTTGGGCATGCCTAGGGATATTGAATCCAGTGTGAATGAATTGAAAGATGTATATCTTTATACACTTGAGGATCTGCATCGATTGATTCAGAAAAATCAACAAGGTCGAAAAGCGGCGGCTGTAAAAGCTGAAAGTCTTATAGAAGAGAAAGTTCAACATTATCAGCAGCAGTTGCAAATAACAGCTGCTGCGCCGATTATTTGTTCTTATCGTCAACAAGCGGAACAATTGAGAGATGTAGAAGTCAAAAAAGCTTTAGCGTTATTAAAGAAAGGTTATACACAAGAAGAAGTCATCAAACAATTGGCTTATCGTTTAACTAATAAGTTGATACATACACCGAGTGTTGCTTTAAATAAAGCAGCTAAGTTAAATCGACAAGATTTATTGATGGCCTTAGTGAATGATTTTAAATAAATAATTTCAGAATTTTCCTTTTTTTTCAATACAAAATTCCTTCACCCATTCTGGATCAGTAAGTGTTTCACCGAAAAAAGCGGGTATGAAGGATTCAAATTAAATTCTTTTGTTAAGAGCAGCTTCCAAGTGAGAAAATTAGGATTGATTCATGTTTTGCCAATTAACAATTGGCATAAAAACCTCATCTTCAGAATGAAAGGACATTGTATAGTACGAAGTTTAAGCTAAACTTAACTCACTTAAGGAATGTAAGTAATTACTGTGCACAGTACAAAAATCCAAGAGGTTCTGCAATTAGCGTATTAGGAATTAA